>JBBQTJ010000422.1:0-2353 GCA_038213315.1 Planctomycetota bacterium | reverse complement strand
CTGCAGGATCTTCTCGCGCTCCTGGGAGTTGCTCTTCAGGAACTCGAAGAACTTGCCCTGCGGCAGCATGATGACCTGGCGGAACTGCTGGCTCTGGAAGCCGAGGAGTCCGACGACAGCCTCAGTGACCTTGCTCCACCCCGAGGCGAGCGGCTGCTCGATGTCCTTGCCATCGACTGTCTTGACGCACCAAAGGTCGGCCTTCTGGAGCTGCTTGGTCTCGCCGCCGCCGCGCTGGGACTTGCGCATCTGCTCCGGCACGCGCCGGACGCGATAGCGGTCTGCACCGAGCGCAAAGTCGAAGCTGACCTGGGTGAGCGTGTCGCTGTCGGCGTGATGGCTTCGCAAATGACGCCCCTCGCGCTCGCCGCCGGAGCTGTCGCCAAAGAGGGCAAAGCAGATCCCGTCGAGGATGCTCGTCTTGCCGGACCCGGTCGGGCCGTGGATCAGGAAGAACGTCTTGCTCCCGAGTTCCCGGAAGTCGATCACCTGCCGATCGGCAAATGGACCGAAGGCTTGCATCTCGACAACCAGGGGCCTCATGCCGCGCTCCTGTCATTCCCGCCAGCGAGCGTTTCAGTGGTGTCTTTGAAGACACTCAGCGCCGCATCACCGATTTCCTCCCCGAGCATTGCGCGATAGAAGGCCTTGAAGAGATCGTCAGGCTGGCGCTGCCGATGGTCGCCGCCGCCGAGCGCCGCTGTGGTGCCCGCGTTGGTCCGCGCGAACTGCAGCTCCATCATGTTGGGGTAGACCTCGCGCAGCCGCGCCATCGGTTCGAGCACCGGGTCGGCGTCGGTGAGGTGGGCGCAGAGGTAGTCGTCGCGGCTGCAGGCGGGGTCCGGCTTGCCCAGCAGGTCGGCCAGGGTGCCGGTCACGATACGCACATCGTGGCGTGGCGTCAGGCAGATGCGCCGGATGTCCGGCTTGCCGTCGGCACCGATTTCGACAAGCGACACGCTCTTGGTGTGCTCGACCTCGTTGAACGAATACTTGAGCAGGGAGCCGGGGTAGTGGATGCGGTCCGAGCCTACGGTTTGCGGCCGGTGGAGGTGCCCGAGCGCCACGAAGTCGAAGCCGTCGAATGTGTCGGCGGCGACCATGCCGGAACCCCCGACCGACAGCGGCCGCTCTGAGTCGGATTCGCTGCCGCCAGCTACGAAGGCGTGCGCCACCAATACATTGCGCTGTCCGGGCAGTCTTCGGGCTCGCAACAGCGACACCACGTGCGTCACGGCGCTTTGGTGATCGGTGACATGTTCGCCACCGGGAAGTGCACGGGCGAAGATCGGCTCGACGTAGGGCAGGGCGTGGAACGCGATCTCGCCGTGGGCGTCGGTCAGGACGACCGGCGACAGGTCGTCGAGGGTGCCGCGCAGGATCAGCCGCTGCTTCTCCAGAATTCGGCCGCCGAACCCGATGCGTTGCGCGCTGTCGTGGTTGCCCGCGATGAGGATGACCGGGATGCCCGAATCCACGACGAGCCTTGCGAGCACGTCATCGAGCAGCGCAACGGCGTCGCCCGGAGGCACCGAACGGTCGTACACGTCGCCTGCGATCACGACGGCATCGACCTTCTCGGTTCGCGCAAGCTCGACGAACTGGTCCAAGACCGCCGCCTGGTCTTCAAGCAGCGAGGTGCCGTGCAGATAGCGGCCAAGGTGCCAGTCAGCCGAGTGCAGAATTCGCATGGGTTTCCTTTATCGTGATCGCGTCGGCCGCGGGTGACCGCTCGCAAGGGTTTCGTGGGTCACGCTCTTGCGAACGCTGACCACCTTCAGAGGATCAGATCCTCTACAGCAAGGTGGCCTGAATCGTCCCCTGCTCGCGGCGCGCATAGAGTTCGTCGAACGTCGCGGCCAGTCCAGCATGCGCCAAGCGGCACCCATCGACCACCTCGCGAGCCCACTCGAAATAGTCAATGCGCCGCTGCGCTGACCAGTCCGCCGGCGGGCTGGCGAGCAGTGCCGCCAGGTTGCTGATCTTGTCTGCCATTTTGAGCATCTGCGCCCGAGGCGGAAGGTGCGGCGCATGCTCCACCTGAAGGCGCTTTCGGCGGTCCTTGGGAAGACCCTTGTCGTCCGTCACGTGCGCCACCAGGTCGGCCACATCACGATCGAACGCCTCCACCAACTCAGCATGCGTGACCTCCTGATCTTCGATCGTGTCGTGCAGGTAGCCCGCAGCGACAAGGTTCGCGTCTGCCCCGGCGTCGGCCAGCACTGCGGCCACGTGCGCCAGGTGATTGAAGTAGGGTTCTGCCGCCTCACCCTTGCGGCGTTGGTGCGTGTGCCTTCTCGCCGCAAAGTCGGCGGCACGGGCCACGACTTGAATGTCAGTAGGTCGGTTCATC
>JBBQTJ010000421.1:0-2367 GCA_038213315.1 Planctomycetota bacterium | reverse complement strand
GCCACCAGCTGCCACGCCACATAGGCCAGGAACAGGCCCAGCAGGAATTGGCCATGGTAGCGGAAGATCCGGCGGACGCTGAGCATATAGACCAGGCTGACGGCGACGCCGGCGCCAACCATATTAGCCAACATCGGCATGGTTCCGGTGCTCAGCAGCGCGGCGGTGAGGCCGAAGTCCACCGCCAGCCCGATGGCGCTGACGCCACCGAAGGACACCAGACGGGTGAGATGCAGCCTGGGGGTCACGGCTCGTCGCGCTCCAGTCGGGCAAGAATGTCAGCGGCGGTCAGGGCGAAACACACCACCTTTTTCGGGACATCGGCGTGCAAAGGCAGCATGCTCAGAAAAAGCGCGGCCTCATAGAGTCGCACCAGGTGCAGATCCAGGCCCCAAGCCGCGACGGCCGCGCGGAACTGGGCCTGCAGCGGCGCCAGATCCGCACCGCCGTGGACCAGCTCAAGGTGCAGTGCGCGGCCCAGGTGTAAATCGGCCAAGTCATGATTGACCAGGTCGTAGAGGCCCAGGATCGAATGGGACAGCTTGGCCACATCATAATATTCGTCGAGGTGCAGCTCATCGGGAGTCTCGGCCCCACGGGGATCGATGAACTTCAGCAGTCGGGTATCGGGATGGTAGAGGATGTTGCTGAAACACGGATCGCCATGGGACACTGCCGTACGCCAGACGCGCCGGCGCGGCGTCAGTCGCGCCCACTGGGCCAGGAAGCGGCGATGCAGCCCGGCCATGCCGTCGGCGGGCCCGCAATGCGCCAGCAACGCGGCGATCTGCGGCCAGGCGGCGTGGGCTGACAGTTGGGCGAGCCGTTGCTCGGTCTTCCCCAGGTAAAGCGCTTCTGCCTGGCGTCGCCCGGCGGCGGCATCAGGCGTGCGCACCGGGCGGAGGCGCAGGAAATCCCCCAGCCGACCAAGGAGGGGCGGGAAGGAACGTTCGTCCAATGCGCGGTGGATCCACTGCAGCGACAGATCGGGCACGCGGATGCGCTCGGTTGCATAGCACGCGGTGCCGCCCTCTTCGCGATAGTCCAGGGCCGGCAGGAAGAACACGCGCATGACGGACGGCAACTGCTCGTAATAGCGGGCCTCGCGCCGCATCTTGGTCACGTCGCTGCTGCGCTTGACCACCAGCAGCTCGTCCTGGCTGATGGCATTGAAATGGCGGACATCGAAGGTGCTGCTGGCCAGATCGACCAGCTGGTCACGTCGCGTGAGGTCGGCGAGCCATGGCGGCGCTGGCACCGCGACCATGGTCTCACCGGGCCCGCGACCTGCGAGATCGCTGCGCAGCGGATCGCTGACCAGGATGCGTCGCGCACTGGCCCCGCCCAGGGCCAGCAGTGCCGAGGACGTGCCACCGGGCGCCGGCGCGACCGAAAAGTCCTCTTGGACATGGTGGAATTTCAACAGGAAGAGCCGTCCTGCAGTCTGGTCGCGGCACGCCAGCGAGGATGGCCACCACAGCAGCCGCGAACGTTCCAGCCCGCGCTCGTGAGCAAGCCGATCAAAGTCGGCATCGTCCTCGATCACCACTACCCGTTCACAGCCGGCAGCCAACAGCAGATCGCGATGATGGTCGCGCAGACTGCGTTTGCGGAATACCAGTCGCCCATAGCGGGCGATGCCCAGCACGGCCCGGGCCTCGTCGGCTACGCGGCAGCGGTCGTCGTAGATGCCGATCATAGTCATGGTGCAGGTACCGGAGTGGAAGGGAGACGCCGACGGGACCAGGCCCGGCATGCGCCCCAGGCGAGCATCAGGAGGGCAATCACGGCTAGCACGTCCACGGTGCCAAGATGATAGGCTTGGATGGCCTTGGCTGCAGGCTCGGGCATGTCGGCGGCAAAATCTTGCCAGGGTGAGGAGCGGAGGATGAGCATGTCCACCAGACGGGTCACCACCCCGGAGGCTTCGGGTACCGCCTTGACGACCAGATGCAGCGCCAGCAGCTCGCCGGCCCAGATCCAGGCGGTGAGCCAGATCATGGTGGCCCAGCGATACCGCCACAGCAGGGACGCAGTGTGCAGCAAGCGATGCAAGGCATCCACCGCGCGCAGGGCAGTGACGGCCCATTGGCCTTGGTGACGGATCACCAGCCAACGTTTGCAGGCGGTGAGATTTTCGGGCAGTACCAGGAAGAGGAAGAAGCTGACCGCCAGGAACAGCCCTGCTGCCCCCAGGAACCAGCGAAAGGGCTCCCAGCCGCCGTCGACTGCCAGCAGCGCGCACAGGCCAGCCGCCACCAAGGCAATGTCCCAGGCCCGTTCGATCCATACCGTCATGACCGCCCGCGTGGGATTGTTGATCAAGTGATTGATGGCGGCGATGCGATAAACCTCACCCAACTTGAA
>JBBQTJ010000420.1:0-2370 GCA_038213315.1 Planctomycetota bacterium | reverse complement strand
GAGAGGGCGGCGGCCAGTTCGGCGTGGCCGGCCAGCAGGGCGGCGCGGGATAGTTCCGGCAAGCGTCGGCGCACCTCGTCCAGAGTGGGCGGGGGCGCGTTGTCCAACACCTGCGCGCAACAACAACCCCAGTTTGCGGCGGTTGTCGTGGGTCGCCGCCCGCCGCGCGCGCGCCCCCCCGCGACCCCGTGACGGCTGTCCTCGACCCCGCGACCCCGCGACATCTATCCAGCCTCCCCCTTCGCACTCCGCGCTTTCGTCTTATTCTATCCCCGTGCCCGCCGCTCCGCATTCCAGCGATGTCGTGCTGCCGCCTGGGGCCATCGAGGCGTCCAGCGACACCGATGCCTTCACCCTGGTGATCGGCCAGGGCGATGATCGCGCCATCGGGCCCTATCGCCTGGTGAAGACGCTGGGGCGCGGCGGCATGGGCGTGGTCTTCCTGGCCGAGGCCGGAGCCGACGCGGCGGTGGCAGCGGGCACGCGGGTGGCCCTGAAGGTGCTGCGCAAGGTCACCGGCGAAGAACGCCGCCGCTTCGACCGCGAGGTGCGCTACCTCGAATCCCTGCGCCATCCCGGCATTGTACGCATGCTCGACCATGGCGAACACGCTGGCTATCCCTATCTGGTCATGGCTTTGGTAGAGGGCCGCCGCCTGGACCAGCTCATCGAGCACGGCCAGCGCCTGCCCGAAGCCCGCTGCATCGACATCATCATCGGCGGGCTAGAGGCCCTGCACGCCGCCCACCTGGCCGGCATCCTGCATCGCGACCTCAAGCCCAATAATATCATGGTCGCCCCCGGCGGGCAGGTCATGTTGCTGGATTTCGGCCTGGCCCAAAGCCTGGACAATGAATCGCGCATGACGCGCACCGGCAATGTCATCGGCACACCCGCCTACATGCCGCCCGAGCAGGCCGCCGGCGCCCGGCACGAATTATCAGTGCGCAGCGACGTCTACGCCATGGGCGCCTGCCTCTACGAATTGGTCACCGGCTTCCAGCCCTTCACCGCCGACAACTCCATGGCGGTGCTGCGCCGCATCATTGAAGAGCCCGTCCTGCCGCCCTCGCAGCTGCGCGCCGGCATGTCGCCTGGGCTAGAGACGGCCGTGCTGGTGGCGATGGCCAAGGAACCCCGCGACCGCTATCCCACCGCCGAAGCCCTGGCCGATGATCTGCGCCGCCTGCGCGATGGCCGCCCGGTGCGCGGCCGCACGCCCGCTTGGTGGCGACGCGCCTGGCGCACGGTGCTGCGTCAGCGCCGACACTACGCCTTGCTCAGCCTGCTGCTGTTCGTCCCCACCGCCGCCGCGGTGCTGGGGATGCGCGCCGCCTGGCGTCGCCCGCCGCCGTCAGTGACAGTGCCCGTCGAAGTGGCCGACACCTGGATCACCGAGCTCAGCCAAGAGCTGCCCCTCGATCCCTTCCGCAACACCCTGACCACCTATCCGCCCCTCGGCCGCGACGTTCGCCTGGCCCAGCTGCCGGCGGTGACCGGCCCGGTGCGCCTGCATTGCCAAGTGCGCCTGCCCAGCAACGGCCAGGTGCAGCTGATGATCGCCGACCGGGACGTGGGCCAGGGCTATCGCCTGCAAGTGTCCCGGGATCAGGACGGCGACCGCATGGTGCTGCTGCGCGAGGATCTGGTGGTGGCCACCCGTGAGCTGGGTGCAGGTGCTGCTGATCGACCACTCGACCTGGTCCTTGAACGCGACGCCGCTGGCGTCGAAGCCCGCCTCGATGATCTGCCGCCCCTGCGCTTCGTCGACCTCACCCCCATCGAGGGTCCGGCGGCCAGCGCCGTCTACATCGCTTTCTCACCCGGCGTCGAAGTTGCCAAGGTCGTGCTCGAACGCCGCCGGCCGGGCCTCTACGTCAGCGCCCTGACCCCTGCGGACGTGCTGCGCCAAGACGGTCGCTATGCTTCCGCCCTCAAGCAGTACGAAGCCTACCTGCGCGACCATCCCGACGCCCCCGAGGCCCGTGATGCCTGGCTGCGCAGCGGCCTGTGCCTTGAGGCCCTGGGCGACCAGGAAGGCGCCCTGACCCTTTTCATCCAGGTCGCCCGTCGCTGGAAAGACGAGCCCGCCTACGCCGCCGTCGCCAACTTCCACGCCTGGTCCTGCCTGCTGCGCCTGGGCCGCTGGGAAGAGGCCGAGGCCCGCTTCGCCGCCATCCGCCGCGACTACGATCTGGTCACGCTGCTGCGCGCCGTGCCGCAGGACACCGTCAGCCGCCTGCTCAGCGACTACCTGCGCCGCGCCGAAGAACTGGCCCCGACCCAGGCCGACCGCGCTGCCGGCCTTTACGCCACCGCCAGCGAACTGGGCGTCTTCCTCAAACAGCCCGACGCCATCGCCCGCGGTCA
>JBBQTJ010000419.1:0-2383 GCA_038213315.1 Planctomycetota bacterium | reverse complement strand
CCGCGCCACCAGCGTCAAAAGCGAACTGATCAACCGCCTGAAACTCGACCCCAAACGCCTCGAAGCCGTCGGCCGCGGCTGGGAAGAACCGCTGAAAACCACCGACCAGGCGAAGAACCGCCGGGTCGAGGTGCAGTGGTTCACGTTGGAGTAGTCCGCCCTAGCGCCCGCCTCCGCGGACAGCCTTGAGGATTTATTGAAGGTGAATACTTCCAGGGGAATGAGCATAGAATATCACTTGCCGATTCAGGGGATCAGTTTTTCGTTAAAATTAAATAATAAACACGTCACGAGAAGATAGAGGCCAGGCAACATATGTCATGAGTGGCTGTTCCTGGGAGAGGCAGCCCCAGCTCGCCTAGGCGGTAGCCTAGGTGGCACTGACCGTGTCAGACGATCGCTACCCGCTGGTGCCCGGCGGCAACGACATGATTGCCACGAGGCGAGCTGGAGCTCGCCTCTCCCAGGGGGCTGCCACTTTTCGAACCGGGATTCGCCTCTCCCAGCGAAGCTCAGCGGATTGCACTAGGAACAGCCGCGTGAGCGCGCAGGAAGTCTGGGTGACGATCCCCGCCTTCCTCCCCCTCACACCTTCACCCACACCCGCCCCTCGATCACGGCACGCACCTGGGCGGCGTGGTGGTCCGCGTGCCAGTGGATCATGCGGAGCTGGGCGGGGACGGTGACCTCGCCGCGGGCTTGATGCCAGCCGAGGCGGGCCAGGTCGGCGGGGCGCAGGGTGGCGGCCAGTTCGACGATGGCGGCGCGGGTGGCGGTGAACAATGCGCCCATCACTGGCAGGCTGCGGGCCGGTAGGCGGGTGGCCCAGCCGTCCATGTCGAAAGGCACCAGCAGGCCCCGGTCGCTGGCCAGGATGCGACGCAGGCGTTCGTGAAAGACCGTCTCGGTGTCGGCCAAGTGCAGCAGGACCTGATGGCCCGTCCATTTGCCTGGGGCGTAGGGCACGTCAAGGACGGCCGCATCGGTGCCGAAGAGCGGCGCAATGGCGGCACCGGAATGTTCGAGTTCGCGGGCGGAGGTGAGCAGCATGGGGAACCTGGGTATGGTTGATGGGTTATGGGGTATGGTGAAAGACAGGTTCAGTTCGCGGCTAAATAATCGAATCCGCAAAACACCGGCTGTCCATCATAACCCAACCACCATACGCCATGCCCTGCTTCAGTTTGGCGAATCCGCAGCACACCGGCTGTCCACCATACCCCAATGGTTCTCAGTTACAGGCGGAACAGTGAGGAAGCCCGCTGAGGCGGGCTGCTTTTTCCGAGCCGAGTGCAACTCGGCGCTCCCAGGCGGCCCGTATCCGAAGGCCATTGCACCATACCCCATAGCCAATCTCAGTATCGCGCCCCCGCAGCACACCGGCTGTCCACCATACCCCAACCACCATATCCCATAACCGGCCTCACGGCCTCACGGCCTCACGGCCTCAGGCCAAGAGGCCATGCAGCTTCATGCACGCCAGCATCGCCGTCCGCCGCTCTGGCGTCATCGGCACCAGGGGCAGGCGCACCTCGGGCTGGCAGAAACCCAGGGCGGCGACGGCGGCTTTGGCCGGGATGGGGTTGGTCTCGATGAAGGCGTGCTTGGCCAGGTCGACGACCACGGCGTGGCGGGCGCGGGCGGTGATCAGGTCGCCAGCGGCGAGGGCGTCGCAGAGTTCGCGCATCAGGCGGGGGGCGAAGTTGGCGACCACGCTGATCACGCCGCTGGCGCCCATCGCCATCATCGGAAAGGTCATGGCGTCGTCGCCGGACATCACGCGCACGCCGCGGGCGAGCTGGTCCCAGGTCTGCTCCAGGTTGCCGGCGGCATCCTTGATGCTGTCCACGCCGCCCAGGGCGTTCACCCGGGCGGTGGTCTCGGGCAGCATGTTCACGCCGGTGCGGTTGGGCACGTTGTACACCACCATGGGCAGCTTGGTCGCGCTGCGCACGGCCTTGAAGTGCTGGAACAGGCCCTCTTGGGTCGGCTTGTTGTAGTAGGGGGTGATGGTCAAAATGCCGTCCGCGCCCAAGCGCTCGGCAGCCTGGGCCAGGCTCATCGCTTCGCGGGTGCTGTTCGAGCCGGCCCCGGCCACCACTGGCACCCGGCCGCGCACGGTCTGGACCACTTCGCCGATGACGCGGTGCTGCTCGTCATGGCTGAAGGTGGCGGATTCCCCGGTGGTGCCGCAGGGGATGATGCCCTGAGTGCCTTGGGCGATATGCCACTCCACCAACTTCTTCAGCGCCGGCATGTCGACCTGGTCGTCGGCAAAGGGGGTGACGATGGCGACGTAGGAACCGGCGAAGGGCATGGTCAACTCCCGAAGGGTCGCGCACCCTAGCGCTTGGCCGGCGCGGACAACTCCCGCTGGTCGGGG
>JBBQTJ010000418.1:0-2401 GCA_038213315.1 Planctomycetota bacterium | reverse complement strand
GGGAGAAGGCGGCGAGCTCGGCCCGGCTGACCGGGGCGGTGGGATCGCGTAGGCTTGCCAGGAAAGTGTCGAGGGGGATGCGGGCCGCCGCCTCGGTAGCATGGTCCGACCACCACACCTGCCAGGTCTTGCCGGCGCCGGTCTGCCATCCGCTCAGGGCGCGCATGGTCGCGGCGGCGGTTTCGCGCAGCTCGGTATTGGGCGCGTCGGCCGCGATCTGGCAGAGCGCCTCCCAGGCGCGGCTGTCGCCGTTGGTGGCCAGAGCCCGTAGCGCCAGCCAAGTGGTCCAGGCCTGGGGCTGGCCCTTCAATCGTCCGCCCGGCGGCGCCTCGGGGATCCCCTGCGCGGGACGCGCCAGGGTCAGCAAGGCCGGGCATAGCCGCGGATCGGTCACTGTCAGCAACGCGGTCAGCAGCACGTCCCGCCGGCCACCGCTTTCGCGGGCGAGCAAGTCGATGACCACCGGCACCGCTTCGGGACGTGCCACCAAACGGGCCACGCTGTCGGTCATGGCCCGCTGGGCCAAGCTGTCCGGCTCGGTGTCAGCGCGCAGCAGGGGGCCGAGGGCGGCCACCTCGCCGGTCAGGCCCAGAGCCGCCGCCGCTGCCGTACGCACTTCGCTGCGCTTTTCATCCAGCATGGCTTCCAACCGTGGGCGCACCGCATCGCCCTGGCAGCGGCCCAGGCCCAGGGCCGCCAGCTCGCGCACCCGCGGCTCTTCGTCTTGGGATTGCAGGATGGCCAGGGGCGTCGCCGCCGTGCCGCCGATACCCATGACCACCTCGGCCACCCGGGTGCGCACCAGTGGATCGATGTCATGGGCCAGCACCTCAAGATCCGGCAGCACCACCTGGCCACGTTGCACTAGGCTGCGGATGCCGCGTTGGGCAATGTCTCTGGTGGGATTCGATAAGGCAGCCAGATCCCCGGCCCAAGGCTTGCCGGCGACTTCCCGTTCGGGCCGCAGGGCCTTGATCACCGCTTGGCCCGCCTTGAGCACATCCACGCCGCTCTCGATGCGGGGGATGTCATCCTCCGCCAGGCACGACAGCGACACGGCAAGCAACAAGACGGGGAGGCGCATGACGCGGCAGGCTAGAGGCAGGGCAGGGAGTGGGAAGTGGGGCGGCGGCACCGCAGCGCGAAGGGCGACGCCGACCGTCACGCGCAAGCCGCCCATCGTCCTGGCTGCCGGCGAGTCGCCGTCTACCGTTCCGCCATGTCGCCCCTGGATCACCTGGCCACCACCGTCCCCGCGCTGCCCGAGCGCATTGCCCTGCTGGAGGCCTGGGCCACGGCGCTGGCCGCCGACGCCGACGGCTTGGCTAGCGCCATCACCCAGGCCACCGGCAAGCCCATCCGTTTGAGCCGCAGCGAAGTGTCTCGAACGGTGGCGACGGTACGGTCCACTGCGGCCGCCGCGCCGGTGCTGGACTGTCGCCTGGTGGAGCTGCCCGGATCGCGCGCCGAAGTGCATCAGGTGCCGGTCGGTCCGGCCTTGGCGGTGACGCCCTTCAATTTTCCGCTGAATCTGGCGGTGCACAAACTCGCCCCGGCGATACTGGCGGGCTGCCCGGTGGTATTGAAACCCAGCCCCAAGGCGCCCGGCGTGGCCGAACGGGCCTTGGCCGCGTGGACGGCGGCCGGTGGGCCCGCAGGGCTGGTCACCGTGGCCCATGCCAGCGATGCCGAGGTGGCGGCCATGCTGCGCGATCCACGCTTGCGCCTGCTGTCGTTTACCGGCTCGGCTGCCGTGGGGGCACGCCTGCACGCGCTGGCGGCGTCGGCCCGCGTGCGCACGGTGCTAGAGCTGGGTGGTAACGCGGCGGTGATCCTGCATCGCACCAACCATCTGCCGGCGGTGGCCGCCGCCGTGGCCGAAGGCGCCTGCGCCCATGCCGGGCAGGTGTGCATCAGCGTGCAGCGCATCTTCGCGCCGGGCCGCCGGGCCGATTGGACCGATGCCCTGGTGGCGGCTTTCCGGGCGGTGCCCAGCGGCGATCCCCAGGACGAGCGCACGCTTTGTGGCCCAGTGATCGATGACGCCGCCGCCGCCCGCATCCAGGGTCTGCTCGAACGCTTGCGCGCCGCCGGCGGCCGCTTCTTGACCGGTGGTACCTGGCAGGGACGGGTGCTGGCCCCGACCCTCATCGCCGGAGTGCCCGCCAATCATCCCGACGTCCGCGAGCAGGAATTTTTCGCCCCCATCGCCACCCTGCATCCCTATGCTGATCCCGACGAGGCCCTGTATGCCGCCGAGGACACGCCCTTCGGTCTGAACGCCGGCCTGTTCACCGACGACGAGGCCCTGGTGCAGCGCTCCTTCCGCTGGCTGGACGTGGGTACCCTGGTGATCAACGACGTGCCCACGCGGCGGGACGACGCCCTTCCCTATGGCGGC
>JBBQTJ010000417.1:0-2414 GCA_038213315.1 Planctomycetota bacterium | reverse complement strand
CTGCGGCAGCATCTCGCCACGCACATAGATGTAGGCCGTGCGCACGCCCAAGGCGTAGCCCGTGCAGATCATGCCCTCGATCAAGAGGTGCGGATCGCGGGTCATGCACAGGCGGTCCTTGAAGGTGCCCGGCTCGCCTTCATCGGCGTTGATCACCAAGTAAACCGGCTTGCCGGTGCCACGGGGCACGAAGGACCACTTCATGCCGGTGGGGAAGCCTGCGCCGCCACGGCCGCGCAGGCCGCTGTCGATGACCGCCTGGATCACTTCGAACTGGGACTTGTCGAACAGCGCCGGGCCGATGCTGGCATAGGCGCCATGCTGGCGGGCGACCTCAAGTTTGTGGCCGTCTTTCACTTCAAAAAGGCGGCGCAGGACGCTGGGCAGTTCCTTGCCCTTCCAGTGCGTGGGGTGTGCCATGCGCTTAGACCTTGGCCGGCTCGGCAGCCGGGGCAGGAGGGTTCTGGCCAGTGGCGCTGACCACGGCGCTGGGCCGGGCGGCGCGGGCCTTCTCGTGGGCAAGGACGCGGTACTGGGCGGTCTGGCCGACGGTGAGGGTGTCGGCGGCCTTCTGGTCGCGGGCGGTGAGCGCGGCCAGTTCGGCCCAGCTCGCACCGCCATCTAGACTGCGCTCGACCACCACCTTGGCGGCGCCGGGGTCGTTGACCCAGGTGAGGGCGACCTTGCCGCCATCAACTTTGGCCGCGACCTTCAAGGCCGGGCAGACCGGCGCATAATCGGCGGGCAAGACCGCAGCGCTGGCGCCGGTGGCGCCGGGATGGCCCTTGGTGTTCAGCACCAGATCGCCGATGGCGTCATGCTGCTGCGCGCCATTCGGCGTGACCTTCGCCCCTTGGCGCAGGAAATCGAGCCAGCGGTCAAGCAGCGCGGAATCCGGGTGGAAGTCTTCGCGATCGGTCCAGCCCTCGCGCAGGTCGCCCACGCCCAGGGTGTGCGGCTCGGGGCCGATGGCCTGATCGTCGATCATCACGCCAGGGCCGGTGCCGCAGAGCGCCAGACACTCGACGCGCACCAGGGTGAACAGGCCATCTTTGGTCGTTTCGCCGGCGTGGATGCCCAGGCTGTGCTCAAGATGCGCGATGAGGTTCTCGCTGCCCTGGATATGGCAGCACATGGTCTGGCAGACCTGCACCAGATGGCGGCCGGTGGGCCACTGCCGGTACATGGTATAGAACTCGACCACGCTGAAGGCGTGCACGGCGGTGGTGCCGGCGGTTTCGGCGGCCCACTCGATGGTCACGCGGGGCACCCAGCCGAATTCCTTCTGGACCAGCCACAATACTTGAAGGAGCACCGCCCGCTTGGTGGGGTAACGGCGCCACAGTTCGTCAATGCGCGGCTGGTAGGCGCGCATACGAGTGCGCACCTGCTCCAGGGTCAGGTCCGTGGGCTGGACGGTGGCGGGATTGGGGTGGCATCCGCTCATGGGTCAGCGATCCAGTTCGCCAGCGATGATATTGATCGAACCCAGGGCCGCGACCGCGTCGGCGAGCAATTCGCCCTCGATCATGTCGCTGAAAGCGGCGAATTGGGTGAAGCAGGGCGGCCGCACCTTGATGCGGTAGGGATTGGTGCCGCCGTCAGAGGTGATCAGGAAGCCCAATTCGCCATTGGCGGCTTCAAGGGCGTCATAGCACTCGCCGGCTGGCGGGCGCACGCCCTCGTACACCAGCTTGAAGCTGTTGATCAGGGCCTCCATATCGTGATAGACCCGCTCGCGCGAGGGCAGCGACACGCGCGCATCGGCAGCATTGACCGGGCCGGCCTTCAGGCGGGCCACGGCCTGGCGCACGATGCGCAGCGACTCGCCCATCTCGATCATGCGGCACATGATGCGGTCGTAGGTATCGCCGCTGGTGCCGATGACGGTGTCGAAGTCGTAGGTCTCGTAGCCGTAGTACGGCTCGTCTTTGCGCAGGTCGCGGTCGATGCCGCTGGCCCGCAGGCAGGGCCCGGTCCAGCCGAAGCTGATGGCGTCCTCGCCGCTGACGATGCCCACGTCCTTGGTGCGGTCGACGAAGATCCGGTTCTTCTCGATCAGGCCGCGCACCTCGCCAACCGCCTGCTCGATGCGCAGGCACACCGCCAGCACATCCTCACCAAAGGTCGGATAGGCGTCGCGATACATGCCGCCGATGCGCGTCACCGTGTTGGTGAGGCGCTGGCCGCAGAGCTTCTCCCATAGTTTATAGACCGCCTCGCGGACATTGAAGAAGTACCAGAAATTGGTCAGCGCGCCCAGGTCGACGAGATTGGCGCAGGTGCAGACCATATGGTCGATGATGCGCGAGAGCTCAAGCAAGATGATGCGCAGGGTGACGCAGCGCTCCGGCACGGTCACCGCGAACATCTTCTCGACTGCTTTGCAGAAGCCGATGTTGTTCATCATCGCC
>JBBQTJ010000416.1:0-2445 GCA_038213315.1 Planctomycetota bacterium | reverse complement strand
CGTCGCCTACCGCACTGCCGAAGCCGAACGCCTGAAGCAGGGCATCCCCGCCCTGCCCCTGGATCTCAAGCAAACTGGCGAGCTGTGCGCCCTGTTGGAGGCGCCACCGGCCGGCGAGGCCGCAGTGCTGAAGGCGCTGCTGACCGATCGGGTCAGCCCCGGCGTCGATCCCGCGGCGAAGGTCAAGGCCGAGTGGCTGGGCGGCATCGCCCACGGCAGCAGGACCAGTCCGGTGATCAGCGCCAGCGCGGCGGTGGGCCTGTTGGGCACCATGCTGGGCGGCTACAATGTGCCCTTCCTGACCCGCGCCTTGGAAGGCCCCCACGCCGCCCTGGCTGCCGACGGCCTGGCCCGCACGGTGCTGGTCTTCGACAATTTTGCCGTGGTGGCCAAGTTGGCCGAAGATGGCAACCAGCACGCCAAAAACGTGCTGAAGCGCTGGGCCGACGCCGAATGGTTCACCTGCCGCAGCGAGATCGAGCCGGACGTCACTGGCGTGGTCTACAAGATTCCCGGCGAGACCAACACCGACGATCTGTCGCCCGCGCAAAGCGCGGTGACCCGCCCCGACATCCCCGCCCACGCCCTGGACATGTACAAGACCAAGGATCCGGCCTGCATCGCCGAGCTGATGCGCCGGCAGGCGGCGGGCATCCGCACCATTCTGGTGGGTGATGTCTACGGCACTGGCTCGTCGCGCAAATCCGCGACCAATTCTGCGATGTGGTACACCGGCCGGGATATTCCGTGTGTGCCGAACAAGCGCACCGCGGCCTTCCTGTTGGCCGGCATCATCGCCCCGATCTTCCTTGATACCTGGCGCGACGCCGGCGGCATGGCGTATACCTGCGACGTCGCCCAACTCGCCACCGGGGACACCATCACCATCAAGACCCGGACCGGCGAGATCCTCAAGAACGGACAGCTCCTGGTCACCGGCAAGGTCAAGTCGCCCACCGTATTCGACGAGTACCGCGCCGGCGGCCGCTCGAATCTGATCATCGGCAAGGCCCTGACCTGGAAGGCCTGCGACCTGCTCAAGCAGCCGTATCCCGCCAACTTCGCCAAGCCGGTCCTGCCCAATGATGACGGCAAAGGCTACACCCTGGCGCAGAAGATGGTCGGCCGCGCCTGCGGCGTGAAGGGCGTGCGCGCGGGCCTGTCGTGCGAACCCAAGGCTACGACGGTCGGCAGCCAGGACACTACCGGCCCGATGACCGCCGACGAGCTGAAGGAATTGGCGTGCCTGACGTTTGCGGCGCCGCTGGTGATGCAGTCGTTCTGCCACACCGCCGCGTATCCCACCGCCAAGGATGCCTCAATGCATCGCTGGCTGCCCGAGTTCATCGTCGAGCGCAACGGCGTCGCCCTGCGCCCGGGTGACGGCATCATCCATTCGTGGCTGAATCGCATGTGCCTGCCGGATACCGTCGGCACCGGCGGAGACAGCCACACCCGCTTTCCCATCGGCATCAGCTTCCCCGGCGGCTCAGGGCTGGTGGCCTTCGCGGCAGCGATCGGCTACATGCCCCTCGACATGCCCGAGTCGGTGCTGGTGCGCTTCACCGGCAAGCTCCAGCCCGGCGTCACCCTGCGCGATCTGGTCAACGCGATTCCGTGGATCGCCCTGCAGAGCGGCGACCTGACCCTGGAGAAGAAGGGTAAGAAGAACGTCTACAGCGGCCGCGTGTTGGAGATCGAAGGCCTGGAGGACCTCACTGCCGAACAGGCCTTCGAGCTGTCCGACGCCAGCGCCGAGCGCAGCGCCTCGGGCTGCACAGTGAACCTCAGCGAGAAGTCGGTGGCCGACTATCTGACCTCCAACATCGCCCTGCTCACCGCGATGATCCTGGATGGCTACGGTCATCGGGCGACCTTGGAAAAACGCATCGCGGCCATGAACGCCTGGCTGGCCAAGCCCGAGCTGCTGCGCGCCGACGGCGGCCTGCAGCTGACCAACACCGTTCCAGTGAAGGATGGCCAGGGCAACGTCATCGGCAGCGTCAACGAGGCGGCGGACCAGCGCTATGCCAAGGTCTTCGTCATCGACATGAGCGCGATTACCGAACCTTTGCTCGCCTGCCCGAACGATCCGGACAAGATCAAGACCCTCAGCGAAGAACAGGGCAAAAAAGTCGACGAAGTCTTCGTTGGCTCGTGCATGACCAACATCGGCCACTTCCGGGCCCTGGCCAATGTCTACAAGCACAGCAAGACCGAGTACCTCACCGCCACCACCTGGATCTGCCCGCCCACCCGCATGGATGAGGCGGTGCTGAACCAGGAAGGCCATTACGGCATGTTCGGCAAGATCGGCGCGCGGCGTGAAATCCCCGGCTGCTCGCTGTGCATGGGCAACCAGGCTCGCGCTCGTCCTGGGGCGGTGATCTTTTCGACCTCGACCCGCAATTTCGACAATCGCATGGGCCGTGACGCGCTCTGCTA
>JBBQTJ010000415.1:0-2463 GCA_038213315.1 Planctomycetota bacterium | reverse complement strand
GGGGACACGCGGGACGGGCACCGGCTTGCCCACCAAGGGCGCCAGCGCGGCTTCAAGATTCCGAACGGTTTCTTCGATTGAGCTGCCAATCACGTCCACGGCGGCGATGGTGCCATCGGGCGCGACCACGATCAGTGAGGGGATCCCTTCGACGTGCCAGGCGTCGTCGACTTCAGTATCCCAGCCGAGCCCATCGCCCACCACCGGATAGGTGATGCCATGCTGGGCCAAGTAGACAGGCAGATCCGCCATAGTGTCCTTGCGGTCCAGGGTCACCCCGACGAAGACGACGCCTTGGGCTTCAAGCAGCTTGGCGGCGGCCGCGACAGTCGGCGCCAGCTGCACGCAGGGCTTGCACCAGGTGGCGAAGAAATCCACCACCACCGGTTTTCCCTTCAGGCTAGTCAGGTCGAAAGTGCCGCCGGCGGCATCGACCCGCTTGCCCACTAGGGGCGGCGCGGCGCGTCCGACCATCTGCTGGCCGCCGGTCAGGGCCTGTTCGGCAACTTCGGCCGCGGCGAGATCGCCCTGGCGGGATTTCAGCCAGGCCATCACCACCTCGGGTTTGGCGCCGGTGGCTTCCATGGCCAAGAGCCGAAGGGTGTAGACCGGCACGCGCTCCGACGGCGGATACACGGCCAACAAGGCCAGGGCACGATCAAAAAGGGCCAAGGCCTCGGCCTTGCGGGCGACGCTGGCGCGACGGCCTTCCGCGGTGAGTGCGCGGGCGAGGATGCGGCCGGTCAGCTTGGCGGCTTCGATCTCGGCGACGATGCTGGGCACGGTCTCGGGCTCGTTGCTGTATTGGACCACTTGCTGCCACGCTGCAATCCAAGCCAAGCCGGCGCGCTCGCGCAGTTCCGACGTCGCCGCGGCGTCCGCCAGGACCTCCCGTGCCAACCGTTCGGTTTCGGCCGGACGCGCTGCGTCCAGCCAGGCTTCAGCCAGATGCGTCGTGAGTACGGCCCGATCGGCGCGCGTCAGGTCGGTGACTTCGATCATCAGGCCGGCCAGGGCCTTGGCGCGCGCATCGCTGTAGGGCTCGTCGCGTTCCTCGGCGGGGATGCCTTCGTCGACGGCCTGGACTAACTCGGCGACGGTGGCCGCGAACATCGGAACGGCAAGACACAGGCTGAGGAGCAGGGCGCGCATGGGCCGCAGTGTGGCAGCAAGCGGACGCGGGGGAAGGCGATCTAGGACCGGCGATGACGCGCCACCCGCGCCACCACCTCGGTGTGGAGCAGGCCATTGGTGACGATGGCGTGGTCACTGCTGATTGATGGCTGTCCGTCCAGATCACTGAAACGGCCCCCTGCTTCATTCACTACCAAACTGGTGGCCGCCACGTCCCAGATCCTGAGCTGCGGCTCGACCACCACTTCGGCCCGGCCGCTGGCCACCAGCATGTGACCATAGGCATCGCACAGGCCACGCTGCAAGGCGGTGTCCAGGCAGAGCTCGGTGAACAGGCCATCCAGGTGATTCTGGCGGAACCACGCGGGGCTTTCGTAGCAAAACAGTGCCTGGTCCAGGCGCGCCACGGTGGACACGCGGATGTCCACGCCGTTGCAGCGCGCGCCGCCGCCGAGACTGGCATCGTACCATTCATCCAGGGCGGGGATGCCCACCGCCGCAGCCACCACCTGCCCCGCCTCTTCGCAGGCCACCAGGGTCGCCCACAAGGGCACGCCGCGCACGAAATTGCGGGTACCATCGATGGGGTCGACGATCCAACGGCGTCGCGCCGCACCGTTGCTCTCGCCAGTCTCTTCGCCGAGAAAGCCATCAGCAGGGAAAACCGCTTGAAGCACCGCTTGGATCGCCGCCTCGGCCGCCCGGTCGGCCACCGTCACCGGGCTTTCGTCCGACTTCCACTCCACGTGCAGATCCGGGCGCCGAAAGTACGGCATGGCCGCAGCACCGCCGGCGCGGGCAGCGACCATGGCCAGGGAGCGGAGCTGGGCGAGTGCGGGCTGGTCGTTCATGTTGCATCCTGGTTTAGCGGAGCCTGCCGGATGTCGATGGCGGCGCAGCGCAGGACGCATCACGCGGTGTCGTCTAGCGGTGGTTCATGGTGCGACCGATGAGGCCGAGACCGCACCACCGTTGGCACCCATGGTGATATGCACCTGAGCACCAGAGGCAGTGGGGATCACGACGCTGCCCACAGATTCCCAGCCTTCGCGGCCGCCCTGCACCTGAGCCCCCAGCACCAGGGTCCGCCCAGGTGTCAATGGGACCGTGAAGGCATTGGTGCCCCACTTCACTTCTCTACGAAAGACGTTCGCCTGACCGGCAGCGTCGCCGCCAATGACATAGACCTTGGTGGAGGAAAAGGTTAACCCCATCCCGGCGCCGCTTGCTTGGGAACCGCCGCTGCCAACGGCGACACCCCCACCAATGCTAGGTGTCCACTGACGATTGGTCATGCTGGAGACAAAGGCCCGATCAAGGTCGACCACA
>JBBQTJ010000414.1:0-2476 GCA_038213315.1 Planctomycetota bacterium | reverse complement strand
GTGGCGCCGTCGGGATCCGGTGGACGAGCTGCGCCACCTTGAACAGCGTGCCGGTCTGGCTGACGAACTCCTCTCCACCGGGGTGCAGTTCGCTATGTCGCCGCCCGCGGGCAGTGCGTGGATGGCCCAGCGCACCGTGGCCCTGGCCGCAGTGCGGGCGGCAGCGCTGAGCAGCCGCGAGCTGCCCTCCGCCGTGTGGCGCCGCACCGCGCTGGTCGCAGGTGCGGCGGTGGCCGTGGTGGCGTTGGCCTGCATCCCGAGCGGTGGGCGGGCCTTGGTCTGGCGTGCCCTGGCTCCTTTTGGCGATACATCCCGACCGTCCCTGGTGGTGGTGACGGTAGCGGCTGGCGATCAAGTAGTCACGGCTGGGGCCACGGTGCTGCTGGTGGCGCGGACCGAGCCCATGGCGACGGCCGCCGCGGCCGAGCTGCGCTGGGATGATGGAGCCACCGAGCGTGTGCCCTTGGTCGCCGAGGCGTCGGGTGAATGGCGTGGGGCCGTCGGACCGGTCCAAAGCTCCTTCCGCTGGCGCGTCCTGGCCGGGGATGGCGAAAGCCCGGCCCGCCGCGTCCAGGTGGTGCCGCGCGCGCGCCTGGAATGGTTGCGCCTGCGCATCACTCCGCCGGCCTACGCCAGGCAGCCCGAGCGTCTGGTCATTGGCGGTGACACTTCGGTGGTGGTGGGCAGCAGAATCCAGGTGGAGGGTGAGGTCACTGGCGATCCACCAGTCGCGGGCGTGCTGGTGGCCGGCAGCCAGGAGCTGGCCTTGGCCATCGTGAACCGGCGCATCTCGGTGAACTGGTCGCCGCCGCACAGCACTACGTTTGCGCTGCGTCTGGTCGGCGCGGGCGGCGTAATCACCGTACTGCCTCAACGTTGGTTCGTGGCGGTCAAGGTCGACCATCCGCCGCAGGTCGCGCTGCTGGCGCCGCTGGGCCAAGCCGTGGTGGCGGGCCTGGGCCTGCCAGTGCCGCTGACGGTGCAGGCCGGTGATGACCTCGGCTTGGCGTCGCTCGGGTTGCGGGTGGGCGGCCCCGGCGGTCGCCTGCGCGAGGTGCCCCTGCCGGCCAGTGGGCAGGGCGTAGCGGTGGTCAGCATCCTGCCGGAGGCTGAAGGGCTGCGGCCAGGGGACCTGCTTGAAGTCCAGGCCGAGGCGGTGGACCTGGGCGGCCAGCGCAGCCTCAGCCAGCAGCTCAGCGTGAACGTGGTCGATGCCGCCGCCGGCAGATGCGTTGAGCGGGCCACGGTGATGGACAAGGTGGCTGCGGCCATGGCCAATGCGGACGCGGCGTTGGCGGACTGCCTGAAGCATTGGGCCGAGGCAGTCCGTCTGGCGCGCCCCGATGATGCCACGGCCTGGCGGTCAGAAGCCAGGCTGATCGGTGAGCGCCTGGCGGTGGTACGAGCCAAGCTCATGGCCACGGTGCCGGCGTGGCGGTCGGCCGCAGCCGGACTGCCGCTTGCGACCATGGTGACCTGGCATCAGTGGGCCGACGCGATGGCGGCTTGGGATGCCGAGGTCGGCACAGTCCTAGCCGCACCGTTGGCGGAGTTGGCCAGCGGCGGGGTCGACCTTGACCAGTTGCCCGATGCGTTGCTCGTCGCTCAGGCCCTGGCGCCGGAGGTCACGGAAATGGCCCGGGCCGCTGGGCAGGCGGCCCAAGCAGCCGCTGCCATGGCCGATGCGAGCCGTTGTTCCGTCGTGGCGCGTCGGCTCGAGGACGGCCGCCGCGCGGTGGCCGTGGCCGCTGATTGGGCTGGGGTCCGCGCCGCCACGGTCGCGACCATCGCGGCCTGGTATCAGGCCCGGCTGGCGCCGGCGCCTGCAGCACTCAGCGCCACGGCTGGCGCAGGACTGGCCGACCAACTGGCCGCCCGCTGCGGCGCAGGGGCAGGTCAACGGCCAGCAGACGCGGGGGGCGACGCGATCGTAGCGTGGGCGACGGCTGCCGCCGCCAGGGCGGAACAACGGGCGACGTTGGCCATTCGCCTGCCCGCCGCGCCAGCGGCACGTCAAGGCTTGCTCAGCCGTTTACGCGCGAATCTGGTGGTCCCCGGGTATGCGGCGCGACCCTTGGCCAGGGCCATGCAACGGGCCGCGGCAGGAGTGGCCGACTCAAGTTGGCGCATGGCTCTGGCCCAGGGAGGCGATGTTACGGTCCGGTTGTTGGCAGCGGAGGTCCTGCGTCAGGCGGCCGCGCCGCCCGAGGCTTTGGCCAAATTGGCGGAGGGAGCGACCGCCGCCGAGCGGGCTGCGGTTGCCACTTGGGCGGCGCGACTTGGCCAGGCGGCGACCGACCTCGATAGTGCTCGGCGCGCCGCCGCGCTGCGCCAGGTCGGGCACCATCTGGCGACCGCGCAACGTGCTACCGTGGATGGACGCCTGCTCGCCGCCAGCCGGCAACGGGCCCTGGCGGTCGCCCTGGTGGCCGGCCTCGAACCGACCGTGCAGGTGCTGGCGAGCGCGCGGCTGGAC
>JBBQTJ010000413.1:0-2501 GCA_038213315.1 Planctomycetota bacterium | reverse complement strand
TCGAGCATGCGAGAATTCTAGCTTTCGAGCATGCGAGCATTCGAGCATTTGACTTCGCGACCCCGCGACCCCGCGACGGCTGTTTCCTGTCTCCCCACTTCGTATTTCGCCCGCCGCGGCCGGCTCTATACTGAGCTTATGACCCCGACCATGTCTCCTAATGCTGGCGAGCGGCTGCTGCGTTTCGTTGGTGATCGCGTGCGCTTCACCATGACCGTGCCGGGGGCGCCGCCGCAGGCGCGGGGCTTCTTGCGTACGGATCTGGGACGGGCGGCGCAGGCGCGGGCTGAGCTGATCGCCTCGTTGGGCGAGGCCCGGACCTTTGCCGGAATGTCCTGGCGGGATCTGCCGCTGCACCGGGATGGCGAGCGCTTCTGGCTGGACCTGCCCCTGACCGAGGTCGGCTGGTTCCGCGCCAAGCCCTATGTGCGCGATGCCCTGGGTCGGCAGCATTGGCCCGCCGGCGATGACCTTGGCTTGACCGTGCATCCCGATGCTTACCGCACGGCCAACACCATTTACTGCGCCTTTCCGCGCATGTTCGGCGCCACCCGGGGCGCGCGCGCCACCCGCGTGGCCCCGCTTGATGACCAGTTCGCGGCCCTCGACCGGCTGGGCTATACGGTGATTCCGCCGTCGGGAAAATTGCGCGACCTGGCGGCGCACCTGCCGCACATCACCAGTCGGCTGGGCTGCCGCATCCTGCACCTGCTGCCGGTCACCGGCACGCCCACCACCTATGCGCGCTTCGGCCGCTATGGCTCGCCCTACGCCAGCCAGGACCTGGTGGCGATCGACCCGGCCCTGGCGGAGTTCGACCGCAAGGCCACCGCCGTCGATCAGTTCCGCGAGCTGGCCTATGCCACTCATCTGCACGGCGCACGCCTCTTCCTTGATATCGTCGTCAACCATACCGGGTGGGGCTCGACCTTGCAGGAACGCCATCCGGACTGGTTCCACCGCAATCCTGACGGCACCTTCCATAGCCCCGGCGCGTGGGGCAACACCTGGGAGGACCTAGTCGAACTGGACAATTCGCTGCCGGCCCTATGGGAGGCGGTAGCCGCATCCCTGCTGACCTGGTGCCGGCGCGGCGTTGACGGGTTCCGCTGCGATGCCGGCTACATGGTCCCCCTGCCGGCCTGGCAGTACATCATCAGCCGCGTGCGCGACACCTTCCCCGACACGGTCTTTTTGCTAGAAGGCCTGGGCGGCAGTTGGGACGCCACCGCCAGTTTGATGTCGGCCGGCGGCATGCAGTGGGCTTACAGTGAATTGTTCCAGAACCTGGATGGTGTCGAGGTGGCAACCTACCTCGACCACGCCCTGGACCAGTCCGCGCGCCTGGGCGCCTTGGTCAATTACAGCGAAACCCATGACAACGACCGCTTGGCCAAGCGCGGCCGCACCTGGTCCCTGATGCGCAACCAACTCTGCGCCCTGGCCAGCGTCAATGGCGCCTTCGGCTTCACGGCGGGTGTCGAGTGGCTGGCCACGGAAAAGCTTGAGGTTCACCACAGCCGCGGCCTGAACTGGAATGCCGAGCTTAATCTGGTGGAAGAACTGGCGGTGCTCAACCGCTTGCTGGCCGATCATCCCTGCTTCTTCGATGGCACCACGGTGCGTCGTTTGTCCGCCACCGGCGCGCCGGTCCTGGTGCTGCGGCGCGATGCTGCCGATTGCGATGATCGGGTGCTGGTCCTGGTGAATCTTGATCACGAGCGGGCCCAGACCGGCGAGGTGCCGATCGAGGCCTGGGCCGAACTGAGCGCCCCGCAGTTCAATCTGCTGAACGTAAATTACTCCGCCCCCATCGCCGACGGCGCGACCATGCGCTTCCGCCTCGAACCCGGCGCGGCCCTGTGTCTGGCGGCGGTGGCCTCGCCCCGCGGCCTGGCTGGTGAGACCTACCGGCAGATGCGCGCGGTCGCGGCCTGGGCCTATCAGGCCCTCGCCACGGTGGTGGACGCTGCCGACCTCGGCCCCTGCCCCTGGCTGGCCCTGGCCCGATGGGCCGCCGAAGACCCGGTGCGCCTGCTCACCGCCGCCAGTGCCCTGGACATCAATCGTGCGCGTCACGATGTGCTGGCCGCCTTGAAGGCTGCGGTGGACTCGCCGGTGCCGCCGCCAGTGGTGCGCTGGGGCTTGGCCGACGTGACCCGCGAGGTGCTGGTGCCGCCCGGTCATTGGTTGTTGGTGCGCGACGATGGGCCCTTCGCCGCCACCCTGGTCCGGCCTGATGGCAAGTCCGAGACGCAGCGCAGCATCAACGTGCGCGAGGGTCACATCGCCAGCTTCGCCCCCGGCGAGGTACCTGGCAAGATGACGCTGACTCTTGAACGCTTCAATGCTGCCGGCCGTCAGGCCGATGGCGTGGTGCGCCAACTGCCTACCGTCCCGGTGCTGGAGGCGCCGGCCCCCGACAGCCTGGTGCTGCTCACCAACGGCCGTGGCGGGATGGGCCGGATCGGGGTCGACCCCTTCCGCATCACCAGCAAATA
>JBBQTJ010000412.1:0-2537 GCA_038213315.1 Planctomycetota bacterium | reverse complement strand
CCAGCCGCGCAGCAAAGGCAGGCTGGTAGCGGCGTCCTTGAGTTTGCTGGTCAGGGTCGGCAGTTCGCCATAAGGCGCAGGCATCCAAATGAACTCGGCCCAGGCCGCGGGCACGGCCGCGGGGCCACCGGCCTTCAAGATCGCCCGCCAAGCGAGCTCAAGCTCGGCGCGGGGATCCAGACACACCGCTTTCACCAAGGGACCGATCAGGGCGCGTACCGGGACTGTCCAGCCGGGCCGATAGGTGAAGGACGTGGCCAGGGCGAAGGGATCTTCGCTGGGATCGGTCATCAGGGCGCGGTCGGCGTCAGTATATACGTCGCGCCGCACCGGCAGGCGGCGGAGCTGCCACCGCGTTGGCCCGGCCGGCGCGCCGACGCGGTAATTCCACAGACGCTGGCCCGCGGGGCTGAGCACGAAGCGGATGAAGTCCACCGCCAGGGTGCGGTGCGGCGCGCCGCGCAGCAGGCAGATGGGATCGGCAGACACCGAGGTGCCGCCGGCGGGCGCGGCCCAGGCCAGCCGGGCCGGGCCGCCGGATTCCTGGGCGCTCCACTCGGCCTCGGCGCGGGCGTGGAAGTCGATGGCCATGCCCGCGGTGGCGTCACCACGCACCACATCGCGGACCGCCTTGCTGGCTCCATCGGTGACCCACCGGCTATTGCCGGCGATGCCCTTGATGATGGCGAAGCCCTCGGCCCAACCCTGGGCGAGGGCGGCCTCAGTGGCGGTGGGGTCGGTGGCCAGGGCAGCCGCCATGCGCTCCTGCAGCAGTCGTTCAAGGGTGCTGACCACCGCCGCCGAGCGGTTGGGATCGGCGATGGTCAGTTGGCCCAGGAAGCGCGGCGCGGCCAGGTCGGCCCAGGCGGCAGGGGGCTGAGGGTCAGCCAGCAACGCCAACCGATCGGGCGACCAGATCAGCACGAAGGTCGAGAAACACGTGCCATAATAGCGGCCCTTGGCATCCCAGACCGTTTCGCCGCTTAAGCTCTGGGGCATGACCTCGTCCCGGAACCAGTCCGGTTCAAGGGCTGCAATGCCGGCGTCCACGGCGATGCCTTCATTGGCGAATTGGCGATGAGGGAACTCGCCGCCGCCCCAGAACAGATCCACGTCATCGGCGGCGCAGTCGCTGGCCAAAAAGGCGGCCCGCGCCGTCAGGTCAGCCGCCTTGGTCGAGGAGTCGGACAATATCCCAGCGCTGGGCAGCGTGGGAAACCGCACGGCGAAGGCACTGCGATAACGGCCGCGCAGGTAGGACTGGATCTCGCTGGTGCCGCCGGGCGTGCGCCAATCGAACTCGACGTTCAGGCTGCGTTCACGGGCGGCCCAGGCCTGGAAGGCGCGGGCGAATTCGCTGCGGGTGGCCTCGCCATGGGGCGTGATGATGACCAGGCGCGCGGCCCCGGTAACGCGGGGCGCACTGGGTCGCAGCGCCAGTGGCGCAGCGATCAGCGCGGCGAGGGCGAGCAGGACGATGACTTTGGGGGCGGCGGCGGCGAGGCGGAGGTGACTGCCGTCGCGGGGTCGACAGGGTCGCGGGGTCGCGGGGTCGCGCGGGTCGCGGGGTCGAGCCATCATTGCAGCACGACCATGGCCTCGGGGGTGCAGGATACGTGGACGTTGGTGCCAACTGAGCGGTGCGGGGCGATGGGCTCGTGCACCAGCAGGTCCAGTTCGCCGCAGCGCACGCGCCAGGCGGTGACGGCGCCCTGATAGCTGACCTCGGTGAGTGTGCCGGGCAGGCCGGTCTCGCCCAGGCGTAAGCGCTCGGGGCGGACGCAGATGGTGGCGGTGCCGGAGGGCAGCGTGGTGGCGCAGGCGCCCAGGGCACAGCGGGCGGTGCCGTCCGCGACGGTGGCGGGCAGCAGGTTGGCCTCGCCGACGAAGCCGGCGACGGCGCGGGTGGCGGGGCGTTCGTACAGCTCGCGCGGCGTGCCGACCTGCTCCACCCGGCCCTGGTGCAGCAGGGCGATGCGGTCGGCCACCGCCAGGGCCTCGGTCTGGTCGTGGGTGACGTACAGCGCGGTGACGCCGGCTTGGGTGCAGACCCGGCGGATCTCGCTGCGCATCTGCTGGCGCAGGCGGGCGTCCAGATTCGACAGCGGCTCGTCCAACAGCAGCACCTGCGGCCGGATCACCAAGGCCCGGGCCAAGGCCACGCGCTGCTGCTGGCCGCCAGACAGGCTGGCGACCGGCCGCCCGCCCAGCCCCGACAGCGAGACCAGCTCCAGCGCCTCGTCGATGCGCCGCGCCCGCTCTGCTGCCGGTACCTGGCGCATCTCCAGGCCAAAGCCCACGTTTCCAGCAACGTTCAAATGCGGCCACAGGGCATAGTTCTGGAACACCATGCCCAGGTCCCGGCGCTCTGGCGGCAGGGCGGTGACGTCCTGGTCGCCAAAGTGCACCGCGCCCGCGTCCGGCCGGATGAAGCCCGCCACCGTGCGCAGCAGCGTGGTCTTGCCGCAGCCCGACGCGCCAAGAAGGAAGAACAGTTCGCCCGGCGCCACCGCAAGGTCGATGCCCTCCAGCACCAG
>JBBQTJ010000411.1:0-2549 GCA_038213315.1 Planctomycetota bacterium | reverse complement strand
GCCAAGTTGGCCTCGGAGCGCAGGTCAAAGCCCAGCGCCTCCATCCGGCCCAAGTGTCGACCCTGCTTGTGACGGACGGCGGCCAGCGGCTGGGTCAGGGCCGGGGCGCTCCAGACCAGGTTCGGCCATTCAGGAAGTTCGCGAACGTAGGTCATATTCGCCGCTGTATATGCGGCGAATATCCAAAGCTTCTCCGAAAATCAATGCATTCACCGCTATGCGAGCGTCGAATGGGGTAGCTATTCGCCGCACCCACGGTGCCCACGCGAAGGCGCCGGCAATGACAGTGCCTCGTAGGGCCGCCACCATCGCCGTCTGGCCGCCGCAGGCGATGCGCACCGGGTAGGCCCTGATCAAGCGCTGCGGATTGTCGGTGTTCTCCGCCCGGTAGGATCAGGGCAGGTTCAGGCCGGAAAGACCAGGGGGCCGTGCGGCAGCACGTTGCGCGTGTCGACGATGGGCACGCCATGGCGCAGCAGGTCCGCAGTGTACTCCCGGTGGGCGGTGGCGAGCAGCATGCAGTCGTAGCCAGAGTCGACCGCCGAGCTTGTCCGGCCATTGAAGGCGGGATGCTCGCGGGTCGGCGGGATCACCGGCACATGGGGGTCGTGGTACGAGACGATAGCGCCCTTGGCCTCTAAGCTTTCGATCAGGACCAGGCTGGGACTCTCGCGCATGTCGTCGATGTTGGCCTTATAGGCAATGCCCAAGACCAGTATCCGGCTGCCTTGCACGGCCTTGCCGTGGCGGTTCAGGCAGTCCTGCACCTTGCCAACCACGAACTCAGGCATGCCCCGATTGATCTCGCCGGCCAGCTCGATGAAGCGCGTGTTGATGCCGAACTCCTTCGCCTTCCACGAGAAATAGAAGGGATCGAGCGGGATGCAGTGCCCGCCCAGGCCCGGCCCGGGAAAAAAAGGCATGAAGCCGAAGGGCTTGGTCGAGGCCGCGCGGATCACTTCCCAGACGTCAATGCCCATGCGGTCAAGGATGACCTTCATCTCGTTGACCAAGGCGATGTTCACGCCGCGGAAGATGTTCTCGAACAGCTTGGCCATCTCAGCGACCTGGGTGCTGCTGACCGGCACCACCGTGTCGATGGCGGCGCCGTACAGCGCCACGGCCAGCTCAAGGGAGGCTTGGTCAACGCCGCCGACCAGCTTGGGGATGGTCTTGGTATTGAACTTTTGATTGCCCGGATCCTCGCGCTCTGGGCTGAAGCACAGGTGCAAGTTTTCGCCAACCGTCAACCCCTTGCCCAGCCGCTCCAGGATGGGCTTGACCACCTCCACCGTGGTACCGGGCCAGGTGGTGCTCTCGAGCACCACCAGCGAACCGGGCCGCAGGTGGGGCGCGATCGCCTCGACGGTCTGCACGATGAAGCCCAGGTCTGGCTGCAAGTGGTGGTCAAGGGGCGTGGGCACGCAGATGATCAGCGCATCGCAGGCCGCTGCGTCGGCGAAGTCCGCGGTGGCAATGAAACGCCCGCTGTCCACCGCCCGGGCGATGCGTTCGTTGCCCAAGTGCTTGATGTAGCTTTCACGCTGGCCCAGGGCCGCGACCTTGGCCCGATCCACATCGAACCCGGTCACCGGGAAGCCGGCTTCGCTGAACACCATCGCCAACGGCAGCCCCACGTACCCGAGGCCAAGGATGCCCACGCGGGCCTGGCGGTCGTTGATGGCGGGGATGGTCAAGGGCATGGAGGGCTCCGCAGCGAAGGCAGCCGGGAAGACGGGACCGCGCCCCGTCGGCAGGGGCGGGATCCTCGCGGCGGCAGCCAGGGCCACAAGGGTTCCCAGGCCTGCCAGCTCCTATTTCCCGTGACGCCTCCGGCGAGAGAGTGAAATCCCATTCCCCCCGATCACAAAGCTCGAGTACCCGGTGTCGGCACGGTCGACAGACGCACACGTGCTCGACCTCTTCGAGATACGGACATGGTAGGTGCGTCTTGATGTCCTTATGTTGCCCAACACAGTGCCGCTAGCCGCGAGTGGCGAGGGGGTCTATTGAATGCCGTGGGGTCTATTGAATGCCGTCGCTGCGGTGGCCGCATGGCGTGCCGGATTGGACCACATGTCGGCAGCGGACCCTCGCCGCTGGGGCCTTCGCCTGCTGACACTGGGCACTATGGCGATGGTCGTGGCCCCGCTGTTAACACCCCCGTGGGCGAGCATCGGTCTGATCGTCGCTGTCGTCGGAGTGCTCCAGGCTGGATTTCCTATTCGAAAGGCGATGAGCCTGCCTTGGCTGTGGTGCGGGGCCGCTTTTTCGCTGTGGATCATCATCGCCACCGCCATCGCCTGGCAGCAGGGGCTTGAGGGTTCGCGGCTGCGGCCCCCGGGACCAGCCTGGACCTGGCTCGTGGCCCCGCTGGTCGCCCTGGGGTTTGCCGGTCTGCGGGCCAGGGCCCGGATCCTGCCAATGGTCACGATCATCCTGGTCTGTTCTGTCGCCTTGGCGACGGTGCAGTTTGTCGTCGGTTTGGGCAATGGGCCGTTGCAGATCAATCCGACCGGCACGCGCTTCAGCAAGGCCCGCGGCTTTGC
>JBBQTJ010000410.1:0-2561 GCA_038213315.1 Planctomycetota bacterium | reverse complement strand
CGCAGCCGCTTGCGGCGATGGTCGAATTCGACTTCACCGCCACCCGCACCGCTGGGCACGGCGGCGCGCAACACCGCCAATTTGCTGGCGAAGGCCGAGGCGGGAAGGTGTTCGTAGAAAAGCTGCCCGACCACCTCGCCGCTGGCGGCGGCCAACTGGCGGAAGGCGGGATTGGCATACACCACCCGGTCGAGGGGATCAATGCAGGCCACGCCCTCGACCAGGGCGGCGAGGGCGGAATCAAGCAGGTTGCGGCTGCGCTCCAGCTGAGCCTGACTTTCATGCAAGCGCTCGCCGAGGTCGTTGAGGTCGAGCCCCAGGCCGCCCAAGGCCCCGGTGCCGGTCAGGTTGGCGCGCCGGCCCAGATGCCCGCGGGCGAAAGCCGCGCACACGGCGCGCAGTTCGCTTACCCGGCGGTGGTCCCAGGCAACCTTTAGACCCAGGACCACCACCGCGGCGGCGGCGGCAGCCAGGGTCGCGGCCACCACCTGGTAACCGATGCCCCCATCAGGCGGCGACATATGCAGGGCCACACGCAGCACCGTGCCGTCCTCTAGACAGCGGGCGACATACAGCATGTCCCTGCCGGTGCTGTCGCTGCGCCGCCGGGCCGAACCCAGGCGGAGCGGATCGCGCCGCGACTCCAGCACCTCGGGCCGGCTGTTATGATTGTCCAGGCGGGCGATGTCGGTGTCGGAATCGAACTGTACTATTCCATCAGCGGCAATCGCCGTCACGCGGGCGCCACGGGGCAGGCGTTGGCCATTCTGCAGGGCCGCCAGCCCGCCTTCCCGCCACAGGTTCTGGACCCAGGCGGATTCGGATTCGGCCTGCTGCCGGACCTGGGCCTCCATCGCCCCCGCCATCAGGGTCATCTGGTGGCTGGCCGCCCACCATACCACCAGCGAAATGACCAGGCCGGCGATCAACGGCAGACGCCACGAGCGCAACTCGAACAAACCGACCATCAGGCGCCTTCGCCAAAGCGGTAACCGACCCCGCGCACGGTCTCGACCACGTCCTCGTGGGGACGGATCTTCGCCCGCAAATTGCGGACGTGCACATCAACGGTGCGGTCGGTGACCACCGAATCGCCATCCCCGATGCGCTCCAGCAGCTCATAGCGCGAATACACCACGCCGGGGTGGGCGGCGAGAAAATGCAGCAATTTGAATTCGGTCAGGGTCAGGCCCACCACCTGACCCTTGATGGTGACGCGATGGCGGACCGGATCGATGGACAGATCGCCCAGATCGATGCGCTTGCGCTCGGCCTCGCTGTCTTCTTCCCGCAGGCGGCCGAGACGCACCTTGATGCGCGCCAGCAGCTCCTTGATCCGGAAGGGCTTGATCACGTAGTCGGCGGCCCCCAGGCCTAGCCCTAAGACCACGTCGCTCTCTTCGCCCTTGGCGGTGACCATGATGATGGGGATGGCGGCCAAACCCTTGGTCTGGCGGATGGTGCGGCAGACCTCAAGACCGTCCTTGTCGGGCAGCATCAGATCAAGCAGCACCAAGTCGAAAGAGCGGCGGCGCAGCTCGTGCAGGCCGGCCTCGCCGGTGCCGGCGACCACCACCTCATGCCCTTCGCGGGCCAGATTATACTGCAGCAAGTGCTGAATGTCGGACTCGTCCTCGATGACCAGGATGCGTGGCATGAGTCACGCCCTCAGCGCATATCCTCATGATGATGACGAACCAGCGTGGCACGATGGATGAATACCGTCTCTTCAGCGATGTTCATGATGATGTCGCCGGCATGCTCAAGGTGGCCGACGGCGCGCAGCAGACGGGTGTGCTCGCGGATGCGGGTATTGTCTGCCTCCATGTCGCGCTGGATGGCCTCGTAGCAGGCCTTGGTCATGCGGTCGGTCTGCGACTCTTCCTCCATCACCAGCTTGGCCTTGTCCATGTCGCCGGCGACGAAGGCATCCATGGTCTGGCGCAGCATGATCAGCACTAGGTTGCCGAGGGGCTCGAGTTCGGCCGGCGCGCTCACGCTTTGATGCTTGGCGATGAAGGTCGCGCGTTTGGCCACGGATTCGGCCAGATCGCCGATCTGCTCAAGGTCGCTGGTGATGCGCGTCGCGCTGATCAGGAAGCGCAGGTCGCCAGCGCGGGGCGATTGCAGGGCGATGATCTGATGGGCGCGTTCCTCGATGGCGGTTTCGAGGGCGTCCAGCTCGGCTTCCACCGGGCGAATCATGTCCCGGGCATTGGCGCTGGGGTGAAGGATCGAGCGTACCGCATGGGATAGCGACTGCTCGACGAGGTTGCCCATAGTCACCAAGCTGCGCTTCAGCTCGGCCATCTCGAGTTCGAATTGGCGTATAGTCATCGCGGATCCTTCAGCCGAACCGGCCGGTGATGTAGTCTTCGGTCTGCTTCTGCCTGGGATTGGTGAAGATATTCAAGGTGACGTCGTATTCGATCAGCTTGCCAAGATAAAAGAAGGCCGTCCGGTCGCTGACGCGACTGGCCTGCTGCATATTATGGGTGACGATCACCACGGTGAATTCACGCTTCAGTTCAAGGATCAACTCTTCGACCTTGCCGGTGGCG
>JBBQTJ010000409.1:0-2567 GCA_038213315.1 Planctomycetota bacterium | reverse complement strand
CAAGGCTCGCCCGCATATCGCGCACTGTAGACCCCCGGCCGCCAGCCCAGGGCCCTGGCTTCGATGCCACTGTCATCCGCCAAGGTCCACAAGCCGGTGGCGCGCAGACCGGCCTCGGCTTTCAAGATGGCGTTTGCGGCGAAGGTGTCGCCGGTCTCGGCCACGTCCGGGTCATAGCCGAGGGAGGCTGGAGGCAAAACTTCAACGGCGAAATCCGCGAGGATCTCGCGGATTTCGCCTAACTTCTTCTTGTTCCCGGTGGCGATCAGCAGCCGCACAGGCTCACTTCTGCAGCGGAGCGGCCGGAGCCGGGGCGGGGGCCGGACGAGGAGCCGGGGCCGGAGCAGCAAGCGCCGCCGGTCGGGCGGGACGGGCCGCACCAGGGGCGGGCACGATCACCTGATAACCAGTCTTGGCGACCTTGGGATCCTGAATGTCGTTGCGCTTGATCAGCGCTTCGAGGGTGGTGTTGAACTTCTTGGCCACGCCCGACAGGGTGTCGCCGGTCACCAAGGTGTACCAAGACTCGCCAGGACCCGCGACACGCTCACTGTAGAGCGGGTTCTTGGGCTCAGCACCAGCGGCATGGCCGCGGCGATCGGGCGTGGCGCGCATGTTCTGGCGCTCGGCACAACCGACAAAGACGAGGGCGAGGAGGACCAGAGGAGCCAGGGAGGTACGCATGATCCCGGCAGGCTATGCACCCGTGCTGGGTCTGGCAAGGGGGTGGGGGGCGAAGCGGCATGGCGTGGGTGAATGGAAGCCCGCACCCAGCCAACCTCTGGCGAGCCTTACTCCAACGCGTCAGCGATGACTTGACGGCAGCGCTCCAAGGCGGCGCCATTGGGATAACGGGTGAAGGCGCCGGCTGTCACCTGGTTGGCGTTCATCGCCGGACCGGCGGCCCGGGCCAGATCCACCAGGGTCCAGCCCAGCGAGTTGGCCACCCCGACCAGCAGATCCCGGCGCTCGGCAGCCTGGGCCTGTAAGCGCTCCTCCAGCGGCTGGGGCGGCAAGGCCAGCACCAGCCGGGGCATGCCGCCCGCGGCTTCGCAGCGGCTGCGCACAGCGCCCAAAAGTCGCGATTCTTCGCCGGTCCACGCACCTCCGTACAAGGTCTGATTGCCCGGCACCCACACAATGGTGCGTGGCAACGGCGCGCCGAGGGCGGCCAAGGCCACCAGGGCGGCATGATGGGGGAAGCGTTCATCGGTCGCGATCCGGCACTCGGCATCCAGCCCGGTGAAAAGATTCTGGCCCAGTGCCTCTTGAGGATCGCCGACCACCAGAGCCCGGCCCGCCGGGCGCGGCAGGTGCGGGGCCAGCAGCAGCCATTTGCGCGCCTGGTCCGCATCCCGACGGCGGTCACGCAGCACCACCGGCACGCCATCGGCATCGACGGGGAAACCAGCTTCGAGTCGTGCCAGGGGCCAAGCTGCGCGCACATCTGAGACGCGCAGCCGTAACACCGTGACGTCATCGGCCAGTGTGACCGTCGCTCTATGGACGCCCACGGTGGCCGGCAGCGGCAGCAGCCCACTGATACGATCGGTGTCGTCAGGCAGGGTGATCGGCATGGGCGGGGCACCATCCCAGCCGATGGTGCCGGCGGTGCCGGCAACCTGCACCGGCAGGCTGAACGCGACGTTGCGCTCTTCATCAGCCCAGGCGATGGCCGGCCAATGGGTGAACATGGGCGGCACCCAGATGCGTACCCCCGGAACGCTGGAGGGCGACGGCGGCATGGCCGCGATAGACGCGGACGAGGCCGAGAGCGGCGGATCCACCGCGCCCGCTGCCAATGCACCCGACAACAGGGCGATCACGCTCAGGGTTCCCGGACGTTGCAGGACCCCCCTCACCGACCTACCGTGCCGTCCCCACGCGCCCATGGCCATCCTCCAGACCGCAACCATCGCCCCATGACCACCGACCTCAAGCCCGTCTTCACCAAAGTCCCGGCCACTGTCAGCCTCCCTGTCCTGGAAGAGCGGATTCTGGAATTGTGGCAACGTCTTGATGCTTTTCAGGAATCGAACCGCCGCCGCGCCGGCCGGGAAGAGTTCGTGTTTTACGACGGCCCACCCTTCGCCACCGGCAAGCCTCACTACGGCCACCTCTTGGCCGGCACCATCAAGGACATCATCCCCCGCTTCTGGTCGATGCGCGGCTACCACGTCGAGCGGCGCTTCGGCTGGGACTGCCACGGCCTGCCGATCGAGAGTCTGGCGCAAAAGGCCTTGGGCCTGAACGGCAGCCCCGAGATCCGCGCCACCGGCGTCGACCGCTTCAATGAACAATGCCGGGCGATGGTGCAGACCTACGTCGACGAATGGCGCAAGACGGTCACGCGCATGGGTCGTTGGGTCGATTTCGATCGCGATTACAAGACCATGGATCTGCCGTACATGGAATCGGTCTGGTGGGTCTTCAAGCAGCTCTGGGAGCAGGGCCGGGTGTACAAAGCGCATCGCATCATGCCCTATAGCTGGAAGCTGACCACGCCGCTGTCCAACTTTGAAGCGGGCAACAACTATAAGGATGTGCAGGACCCGGCGATCACGGTG
>JBBQTJ010000408.1:0-2580 GCA_038213315.1 Planctomycetota bacterium | reverse complement strand
GATCGCCTCCACCCGCACCCAAGTGCAGGTTCAGACCGCACTGGTGGTGGCCGGCATCGCGCCTTCCGCAACATTGGCGCACCTGGAGCCGACGCTGGAATGGCCACCGGATCTCCCCGAGCCCATCCTGCCCAGCAGTCCTGACCAGTGGCCCGCCCCCGCGGCGCTGGTGGCGGCCGAAGCCGTCACCCGCCTAGACCAGGCCAGCCCCACCACCAGCAGCGGCAGCCATCTCATCGAGTTCATCTACGACCGCCTCAGCCGGCACTGGCTCTTCGCTCAAGGCCGCACCCCCGACGCCCCGTCCGCCGCCGCCCCCGTAGTGCAGACCCCATCGCGTGGTTGGTAAGCCAGGACCGTGAAGCGACCGTTGGCGCCACCGTTAACGGCGGTTTCCCGAACGTAACCTGTTCCCTCCGGCGCGAGTGGTCCAGCTGCAAGGCGGAAGGAGCGGAGTGTGGCAGCGCCACACAACCGACGACCAACGCCGCAGCTGGGCCGCTCCCGCCGGAGGTCCAGAAGGTAGTCAGGTTTCCCGAACGTAACCTGTTCCCTCCGGCGCGAGTGGCTCCGCTGCAAGGCGGAAGGAGCGGAGTGTGGCAGCGCCACACCACCGACGACCAACGCCGCAGATGGGCCGCTCCCGCCGGAGTTCCAGAAGGTAGTCAGGTTTCCCGAACGTAACCTGTTCCCTCCGGCGCGAGTGGTCCAGCTGCAAGGCGGAAGGAGCGGAGTGTGGCAGCGCCACACGACCGACGACCAACGCCGCAGATGGGCCACTCCCGCCGGAGGGGATTAGCGCTGAAAGCGGCGGGCTAGGTCGGTCCAGTCAAGGTCGAGGGTGGTCGGTCGCCCATGCGGGCAGTGCTCCAAACCCTCCATGCGATACAGCAGCGACACCAATTCGCGCTGTTCGTCATCGCTCAGGCGCTGGCCGGCTTTTACCGCGGCCCGGCAGGCGAGGCGGTGGCTGATGCGTTCTTCCAGTTTCGCCGTGGCCTTGGGGGCGTCGCCGTCGCCAGCCAGGTCGGTCAAGAAAGCCGCCCAGTCGGTGCGGCCCAGGCGCGCGGGATGAGCCCGCAGCAGCAGCGTGGTCGGACCGAAGACCTCTAAGCCGATGCCGAAACGCCACAGGGCGGGCAGCAGCGGCTCGACCAGGGCGATTTCGGCGGCGGACAACTCGATGGTCTTGGGCACCAGCAGTTCCTGCACGCCGCCGGCGACCAGATCGTAGGCCTCAGGCCGCATCAGGGTCAGCAGAGCCTTTTCATGCAGCGCGTGCTGATCGATCAGGCGCAGGCCGCGGTCGGACTCGATCAGCAGGTACATGTCGTGGACCTGCTGGATGCGGCGGATGCCGGGCGGCAGGCCGGATGGCCCGGCGGGCGCAGGCTGCGCGGGTGGGCGCTGCGGCAGGGGGGCGAGGGTGGTGGTCAGGCCGGGCGTCGGCGCCTGGTAGGTGACTGCCGGTTCGGCCGCCCGCAGCGGCGCGGCGGACGCGGGTTCGCTTACGGGCAGGAAGCGTTCCTGGGTGACCACGATGGGAGCGGTCGGCGTCGCGGCGGGCTTGACGATCTCACGGCGCACGCCGGGCGTGCCGGCGGCCTGATGGACGGCGGCATCTTCGGGGGTGAGCAGGCTGAAGCCGCCCACATTGGCGTTCAATACGGTCTTCAGGGCATTGCGCACCAGGGCGAAGATCTCGCCCTCACGGCGGAAACGCACTTCGGACTTGGTCGGATGGACATTCACGTCCACCAAGCTGGGATCGAGATCGAGGTGAAGAAATAAGCTGCCGTGCAGGCGCGGTTCCATGAAGCCGTTGAAGCCTTCGCGCACCGCGGCAATCAATAAGCGGTCACGCACGTAGCGACCATTGAGGAAGACGAACTGCCGTTTGGCGGTGGGTCGGGCCTCGCGCGGGTGGGCGACGAAGCCTTCAAGCTGCACCCGGTCGGCCTGGGCCGTGACCGGCAGCAGGGCGTCTGCCAGGCCGGCACCGAAGAGGGCACGCACCCGATCCCCCAGGGTCTGTCCGGGCGGCAGATCGATGGCGGTGCGCTCGTCAACCTCAAGCCGGAAAGCAACGCGGGGATGGGACAGGGCGAGGCGCATCACCTGATCGGTGACGTGGCCGGTCTCGGCCTGTTCGCCCTTGAGAAACTTCAGGCGCGCGGGCACGTTCCAGAACAGGTTGCGCACCGACACGCGGGTGCCTTCGGCCATGGCGCAGGGGGCGAAGGCGGCCTCGGTCCCGCCGGTCAGCGCCAGCACCTGTCCTTGCCGCGCACCGTGCGGGCGACTGGCCAGCTCGAACTCGCTGACCGCCGCGATCGAGGGCAGGGCCTCGCCACGAAAGCCCAGGGTCGAGATGCGGAAGAGATCGTCCGGCTCCTTCAATTTGCTGGTGGCGTGCCGGCCCAGGGCCTTGCGCAGGTCGTCGGGGCGCATGCCGTGCCCGTCATCGATGACTTCGACCAAACGCCGGCCGCCATCGGCGATGCGCACCAGGATGCGCGTGGCGCCCGCGTCCAGGCTGTTCTCAGCCAGTTCCTTCACCGCTGCGGCGGGACGCTCCAG
>JBBQTJ010000407.1:0-2581 GCA_038213315.1 Planctomycetota bacterium | reverse complement strand
AGGGCATCAAGAGCCAGGTCCAGGCGTTCGCCATTGATGTGCTGACCTTCGCGGTCATGAGTAATCACCTGCACCTCGTGGTGAAAACCGATCCACACTGCACGCAGGGCTGGACCGGACGCGAGGTCGCCGAGCGCTGGGAACTGCTCTTCCCGAAAATCGACGCCGACACCGGCGAGGCCGGACCGTGGGCGCTGGCTGACATCGACCGCTGTGTAGGCAACACTGCTTGGATCGAAACCCGGCGCGCGCGGTTGGCGTCGGTGTCGTGGTTTATGCGCTTGCTCAAGCAGCGCATTGCGCGCAAAGCGAATGCGGAAGACAAGGTAACCGGGCATTTCTGGGAGGGCCGCTTTCACAGCGTGGCCCTGCTTGATGCCGCGGCGGTGGTGTCGTGCATGGCCTATGTCGACCTGAACCCGATTCGTGCAGCCCTGGCCACCACGCCAGTAACGAGTGATTACACCGGAGTTCAACGCCGCATCAAAGCCAGGCAGGATCACAGAAAGGCCCGGGCCATGCTGGCGCTTGATCCAAAGTTGGCCAACCCCTTCGTGGCCGAGACGACGCGTCTGCGTGCCGACCTGGTGCCAGAACACGGCCTCTGGATCGCACCCTGCCTCGGGGCGACGGCGGGTCATCTGGATGTGGATGACTACCTGGAACTCGTCGACCAGACCGGTCGGCTCCTACGCGGCGATAAACGCGGTCACATTCCCGCCCACCTAGCACCAATTCTTGAGCGCCTGCACATCGACGTCGCCACGTGGCTGGACGTGATGCGGTCGCGCGGTCGATTCCTGGGCTTCGCGGTGGGAGCGGTCATCCATCTGGTCAGCGAAGCTACCCGGCGCGGCCTGAAATGGGCCATCGACACCTCCGGCATCCATCGCGACCGGCGACAGCGGGCAACACCAGCCACCGCCTGATCGGCAAACCGCGCGTGCCAGCGCAGCGGGCGGAGCGGCGTGGGCCGGGATCAAGACAATCCGCAAGGAGCCGGTCACCATCAATCGCAACGCCCCTGCCAACACGGCGCCCCACTGATATTCAGCAGGGTGCTGGCGATTGGAGGCGGGAGATCTGGGCAACTCTTCCAAGAGATGACTGTACTGAGTTATTGCCATTGCCCAAGCCGGCGAGACGCCGGCGATCCTCTTCCCCGAGCCGGCGAGACGCCGGTGATCGTCTTTATTTCCAAATCAGTGGATGCCCGTCGCGCGCAGGAAGGGCGAGGTACGGCAACAGCCCTGCGATCCACAGCCCATACCCATCACCCATACCCCGGCGGGCCCCCGCCCGCCCTACAACTCCAGCACCTTCACTAACCTCGCACGCAAGACCGCAGCGTCGTCGTCGGCAAGCTTCTGGCCACCGCGACTGACATAGAACACGTCGACGGCGACGTCGCCCATGGTGTTGATGCAGGTATAGCCGATATCGCAGCCTTGGGCGCTGATGGCGCGGCAAAGGCGCCCCAGCAGGCCGACCTGGTCTTTGGTGTGGACGTCGACGATGGTGTGGTCGTCGCTGGTGCGCTGCTCCATCTTTACGGCGGGATCGTCGAAGCCGGAATCCGCCGGCTTGTTGGTTAGCACCGAACTCCGTCGACGGACCAGCAGGGCTTCGGTATCCAAGGTGCCATCGGCCACGTTGGCAAGATCCTCGCGCAGGCGCTTCCAGGAGTCGGCTTCCTTGATGCGGGCGGGATAGATCGAGGTCAGCCGCCAGGAGTAGATCGCAATGCCCTCGGCGGCGATCCAACTACGGGCGTCGATGATATCGAAGCCGTGGCCCGACAGGGCCGAGGCCACGTCCGCCAACAGGCCGTGGCGGTCGCGGATGGCGGCGGTCACCAGCACGTGGTTCTCGCGCAGTCCGTACAGCAGGCCGACCTTGGCGGAGCGGGCCTCGTGCAGGACGCGGATATCGTCAATAGCCTGCCTGACATAATTTTTTCACCCTGGACATAAGATGCATGTCTTTTATCTAACAATATTTCCCAGGGAGAGGCGATCTCCAGCTCGCCTAGTGGCAATCCGCCGAGATACCTTGGGAGAGGCGAGCACCAGCTCGCCTAGTGGCAATCACGTTGCCGCCGACGGAAAGCAGCGCGCACTCGAGCGCTCGCAGTACTATGATAGCAAAAATATCGAAGCCCACCACCCACCAACTCACGCCGCTGCCCCATCCCGCACACGCACGAACAGCGCACACGTATGTCGTACCCGAGCCAACCCACGCGCCGCTGCGTCCAGCACCCGGCCGGCGTGGTGGCCTACCGCCACGCCAAGGAACTGGCGCCATCCGGCCATGGTGGCGATCCAATCCTCCACCCGCAGGTCCAGACGGGCAAGGATCGGGGCGAGCTCTGCCGGGATCGCACCGCGCTTGCCCGCGCGCAGCCACCGGCCGGTGCGGTCAACCAGGGTCAGGTAGTCGTCCACGCTACACGCCCGGCCGCCGGCCACGCAGCGTGACAGCGGCGCCACCCAAGCGCCGTCTTCAGCATGACGCGCCGACGGCGCCTCGCCCGCCCCGCCTTCCCTGGGACCGCGGGCCTCCAGGCCCGGCCTCACGT
>JBBQTJ010000406.1:0-2586 GCA_038213315.1 Planctomycetota bacterium | reverse complement strand
CCCAGCAGGGGCGGCAGGGTGGCAGCGCAGGCAGTCAACTCCTCCGCCAGATGGATGCAGCCGTAGCCGCCGCGCAGGGCGATGATCAGGTCGTGCTGGGGCCAAGTGGCCAGATCCTGTCGGCGCAATTCCAGCGGATGGGCACCCAGGCCGGACCCCAAGCTGAGCAGGGGCGAGCAGCGCAGGTCCAGATCCAGGGCAGCGCACAAGTCCTGGGCGCGTCGTACCGCCAGGTCCGCCTGGGCGGTGTCCCGAGGGGGATAGGCCGGGCAAGTAAGCCAAGCGGTGGGCATGGAGGATGGTTAGGACGGCTGGGTGGGGGTCAATGCGCGTAAAGCAAGGCGGGCGGGTCACCCAATGGCCGTCGGTGAAGGGCAAGAACACCAGGGAAGCCCGCGGAGGCGGGCTCCCAGGCGAGCGATGCCTTCGATTCACTTTGAACGAGGCTCTCCCGGAGCTGGCGGTGACTAGCCGACCCACACCGAGGCCGGCCCGGAGAGCCGCGCTCTGTGGAACTGCCGTCATCACCTGCCCCAATACTGCCGGCCAAGCGCACACTTCCCATCGGGCTCTGGCCCGACAGGCTGCGCCCCATGCGCTCCTTCATCCGCCCTGCCCTCCTGCTCATCGCTGCCGCTCCGCTGGCCCTGGCCCATCCTGGCCATGAGGTCTCGGGCCTGTCGGCTGGCTTGAGCCATCCCCTGGCCGGCCTTGATCACCTGCTGGCCATGGTGGCGGTGGGCCTGCTCGCGGCGCGCAGTGGCGAGCGTCGGGCCTTGTGGGCTCTGCCGGCCAGCTTCATGGGGGCGATGGTGGTCGGTGGCCTGGTGGCGGCGACCGGTCTGCACCTGCCGCTGGTCGAGGGCGGCATCGCCGCATCAGTGGTAGTGTTGGGCCTGATGCTGGCCGTGGCTACCACGCCGCGCCTGGGCTGGTCGTGCCTGATCGTGGCGCTCTGCGCGCTGCTCCACGGCTACGCCCATGTGAGCGAAGCCTCCGGCGCCATGCTGCCGTATGCTGGCGGCATGCTGCTGACCACCGCGTTGCTGCACGCTGCTGGAGTGGCCGTGGCGCTAGGCGCGGTAAAACTGCGTGCGCCACAGGCGCTACGGTTGGCTGGTGCTGGCATCGCCTGTGCTGGCGTGGTGTTGCTGGTGGTTTGATGTTGGGGTGGAGGGTTGCCGGGGGATTCGGCAATGGTCCCACGCTGCCCTTGATGCTGTAATGGCCAAGTTGAACAACTGAAGGCAGCGGGCCTGGAGGCCCGCGGTCTCAGGGGGGCACTGCGAATAGTCAGGGTGAACAACTGAAGGCAGCGGGCCTGGAGGCCCGCGGTCCCAGGGAGGCACTGCGAATAGTCAGGCTAAAAACTCGAGAATGTGCTTTTCTCGCCCATAAACTTGTTCCATCCGGCGAGAGCGGTCCAGCTGCAAGGCGGGAGGAGCGGAATGTGGCAGCGCCACTCGACCGACGACCAACGCCGTAGATAGGACGCTCTCGTCGGATGGGCTACTTCCTAGTGACCAATGACACGGCGCCGGTGTCGAGGTCGTAGACCGCGGCTCGCACTGCGACCTTGCCCGTGGCGATGGCACCCTTCAGCATCGGCTTGGCATCGCGGATAAGATCCGCAGCGATGCGGGCATTGGCGGCGATGGCATTGGTCTCGCGGTCACCACCCAAGGCGGTGGCTTCGGCGACTGCCGGCTTGATACGATCAAGGAGGGCGGGCAGGTGGCCGGGGGCTTCGCCGCCGGCCAGGGCGGCCTTCACGGCGCCGCAGCGTTCGTGGCCCAGCACCAGGATCGCCCGGGTGCCGAGGTGCTCTACGGCATATTCGAGTGAGGCCAGCACTTCGGGCGTGACCACATTGCCAGCCACGCGGATCACGAAGAGGTCGCCCAGCCCGGCATCGAAGATGACCTCTGGCGGGACGCGGCTGTCGGCGCAGGTCAAGACCGCCACCCGCGGCGATTGGCCATTGGCCACCATGGCCCGGCCGGTTGCGTCCTGATGAGGATGTTCGGCCAGACCACCGCGCCAGCGGACATTGCCCGCCATCAGCAGCGTGAAGATGTCGTCGGTGCTGAGCGCATCGCTGCCCGCAGCCCCATGGGCAGGCGCGGCAGCAGCAGACGGCGCCGCATGGACATCAGCGGTCGGTGCGACGGCTGCGCCATAGCCAGACTGCTCAGCGGCAGCTGCGGCGGCTACTGGAGGATGGACCGGGCCCGCGTCCCGCTCGGCGCCACAGGCGGCCAGTAAGAGAGCGGATAACAAAACTAGGCCGGGAGTGCGGGTGCGCATGGGCCAGTCTACCACCGGCCTCCTGGCTTTGGCAAGGTCGAATCCTACTCCGGACCTTTGACCCGGGCGAGGATGCCAATCTTTGCAAATTTTTGCCGCGCCGCTTCGGCTTCGTCCTTGGGCACGCCCTTCAGCACAGGGATGATCACCTTCTTCGACAAGACCTCGGCATCGGCGACCGGCAACTTGCCCAGTTCGGCGATCAGGGGCACGGCCTTGGCACGGCGACCTTCGTCAGCGATCTTGGCCAGGAAGAGACTCCACCCGCTGGCACCGATC
>JBBQTJ010000405.1:0-2586 GCA_038213315.1 Planctomycetota bacterium | reverse complement strand
CGGCGCCTTCACCCACGTGCCCATCCCCGTCGCCGTGCAGGGCCGCAAGCAGGTCCTGCCCCAGGGCGAGCTGTGGCGCACCGTGCTTGAGACCACCGGGCAGGGACCGCTGGTGGCGCCGGCCTGACCGGGCCGGAGGCTGGTGCACCGCCATGAACCGCGCCACCACCGCATTCGCCATCACCGCCGTCCTGCTGCTGTCCGGCTGTGCCGGCGACGAACGGGACGAGGCCGCCAGGGTGGCCAAGACTGGTGCCAGCACCTCGCCCGACGCGGCGGGTGCGGTGCGCGGCCTGGCCGGCCGGGTGCGCAATCAGGTGGCCAGGTCCACCTCCCAGCTGCGCAATGACGGCCTGCTGGTGGACGCCTCCGCCCAGCGCAGCGCGCTGCGCTGGCGCTTGGCCGCCGAGGAGGTCTGCCTTGAGGCGATCGGCCAGCCCAACCTGGTGATCGGGCTGTGCTGGCTGTGGCACTGGGAGTCCGCCGGCGCGACCTGGCTGGCGCGGGACGACACCGGCCTGCCAGCGGCCCAGCGCGAGGTCATGCGCCAGCGCATGCTCGCCATGGCCGGCGACGCCCGCGCCCTGGCCGTGCGCCTCCTCGGCGAGCGGTCCGCCGCCATCCTGGAGGCGGACATCCTGCGCAGCGCCGCCGCCGGTGAGCTGTACACCATGGCCACGGACCAGCGCCAGGGCGCCCTCAGCCAGGTGCTGTCGGCGACACGCATCGAGAGCGTGCTGGGGATCGCGATGTCGCCGTTCGACGCCTTGAGCGGCGTGGACAAGGGTGCCAATGCCCTGGACGACGGCGTACGCACCGCCCAACGCGCCACCGACCTGCTCAACCGCTATCCCCAGGTGTGGTCCCTGCAGTTGCAGCTCGCGGCCCTCGACATGGCAGAACAGCCTGGCCCGCGCCAGATGCTGGCCGATAGCCATGACGTGGTCGCGCAGCTGCGCGAGCTGCCGACGCGCCTGCGCACTGAGGCTGCCGCCCTGCTCGCCGAGAGCGCTACGGCCAGCAGCCAGATCAACCTCACCCTGCGCGACACCAAGGCCGCGGCCGAGGCCATCGGCCAAGCCGCCGATGCGATCGAGGGCGGCATCCTGGCCCTGGACACCTTTGTCACCAATGCCCAGGGACCGGCCAAGCCGGCCACCGCAGCGGCTAGCGAACCCTTCCGCATCACTGACTACAAGGACACTGCTGCCGCCATCGCCCAAACGGTGGCCGAACTGCGTCTAGCCATTGCCGAACTGCAACAGGCCGCCACCTCGCCGGCCCTGGCCGCCGCCGGCGCGCGGGTCGACGCCACGATCGACCACGTAACGTGGCGCGTCGTCCAGCTCCTGCTGCTGGCCGCGCTGCTGGTCACCGGGCTGCTCGTCCTGCGGCGGCGCCTACGCTGAGGGCCTAGGCGACACCATGGTGGTCACCTACTCGGAGGCCCTCGCCCAGAGGACCGCGCGTTGCTGACACCGCCGCGGCCCAACAACGATAGCGCATGACCGTATCCAGGTAACAGCCATGCTGACGCCTGCGCCCAGATAGCGCGGAAAGCGCACCTGCCATGCCCAAAGCCGTGGTCGATCCTGATGAATTGGCGCGCTTCGCCGCCGGTCTGCGCCGCTTCAGCGATACCGGGCGCGGCGAACTGACGGCGATCAGCCGACAGTTTTCGCGACTGGGGGACACCTGGCAGGATGAAGAGCACGAGCGCTTCGCCGCCCAATTCGACGAGATGGTGCGGGTGTTGTCGCGTTTCTTCGACGAGGCGGACCGGCAGGTGCCGGTGCTGGGCCGCAAGGCCGAGGCGATCCGCGCCTATCTGGGGCAAGGCGGAGGATGAGCACCGCCCGGCTGCGGGATACCGCCTGCCTGGCGGAGGTGCGCCGCGCCCTGGCCGTGTTCAGGACGCGCTGCGCCGCGGCCCTGGGCCAGGCCGGACCTGCGTTGATGGCGACCGATGAGCATCTGCGGCTTGAGCTGGCCCGACACTGGCAGCGCGAACTGATCCGCCGAGAGGATGCCTGGCAGGAGGCCCGCCGAACGTGGCTGGCGGCGGCCGACGAGGTCCGACATCCGGGGCGCGGGCCGGGACGGGCCTCGGCCGAAGACGAACGCGTGGCCATGGACCGGGCCCGCGCCCGGCGGGATGAGGCCGAGGAGCGTCTGGCGGCGATCCGCACCTGGGTCAACCGCCTGAACAGCGACGGCGGCGGCCTGGTGCATCGCTGCCGCAGCGCAGCCCTGGCCCTGGATGACGATGCCCAGCGCGCCATCGCCACCCTGGATGCGTTGGCAGCGGCCATCGCCACGTATCAGGTGCCGGGGCCGACGTCATGACCGGCGAGCGCATCGGCGACCATGGTCCGCTGGTGATGGCGGCCAGCGATCTGGCGGCGGCCTTCGCGGCGACGGCCGAGGTGTGGATGGACGACGCCCGCCTTGATTTTGAGCGCACGCGGCTTGAGCCGCTGCTGGAACGGGTCCGCGATGCCGCGGTCGCCATGGATGCCCTGCACCACCTGCTTGCTGAGGCCCGACGCACATGCTCCTGACCGCCCTGCCGAGCCTGTCCACCGA
>JBBQTJ010000404.1:0-2610 GCA_038213315.1 Planctomycetota bacterium | reverse complement strand
CGCGCAGCCAGCGTAAGCGTTGGTCCTGGTCCATGGCCTGACTATGCGTGGCCGGGACCCGGGTGCTCATGCTCTTGCGAATCATCGGCGGGATATGCATGGCTCGACACATCGTCCATGCGGGGGACGGGCAGGGGATTGGTGTGGAACAAGGAAACCACGGACAGCCGTCGCGGGGTCGCGGGGTCGGAAGGCAACACCACGGCGTTCAGGTCTTGGCTGTCGACTTCGCGGGGACAGCCGTCGCGGGGTCGCGGGGTCGCGGGGTTGGAAGGCAACACCACGGCGTTCAGGTCTCGGCTGTCGACTTCGCGGGGACAGCCATCGCGGGGTCGCGGGGTCGGAATGCAACACCACGGCGTTTAGGTCTTGGCTGTCGACCCTGCGACCCCGCGACCACGCGACCCCGCGACGTTTTAAGGCTGTCCCAGTCTCAGCCGTCGACCCCGCGACGGCTGTCTAGACTCCCAACGCCGCCAGCACATCTCCCGCACTATACTCGCCTTTCGCTGCTGGCAGGCGCTGGGGCAGATCGTTGAGCATATCACCGGCGGTGATGATCGGCAGTTCCAGCCCGGCGGGGCTGGCGTTGGGGTGGCCGGCCGAGGCCATCAGGCCATGGCAGAGGCAGCGCCGGCCGGCGGTGGCGGCGGGGTCGCCACCACGGGCGGCCCAGGTGGCCTCGGGCTCGGCGGGGCAGCGGAAGCCGACCGCGCCTTCGGGGGTACGGTAAGCTTGGCGCAGGTAGCCGAGCACGCAGGGGCGGCGTTCGCGGCTGTCGGCGGGCAAAGCGGTGGCGGTGCCGGCCAGGGGCACGCTCTTGAAGGGGAAGCCGGTGGGGGACAGGCGGGGATCGGTGAACACCGCGAGGCCGCCGGTGCGGACCGCGGCCAAGGTGCGTAGACGCAGATCCTCGGCCAAGCCTGATTCGCGGCAGAAGGCGAAGGGGGTGCCGACCTGGACGCCCTGCGCGCCCAGGGCCTGGGCGACCTCCACATCGGCTTTCGAGCAATAGCCGCCCGCCAGCCAAAAGGGCAGGCCCAGACCCTTGATGCGATTCAAATCGGCTTTGTCCCGCGGGCCGTAGACCGGCTGGCCCATGGCGTCCATGGTGCCGCCCCGGGGCGGGGCATTGTGGCCACCGGCAGTGGGGCCTTCGACCACAAAGCCGTCGACACCGCCGCTGCGCGACAGCGCCACGGCCAGGATGTCGGTGCTGATCACCGCCAGGAAGCGGGGTTTGCGCAGGGGGGGCAGGGTCGCGCCCAGGAAGCCCGGATCGAAGGGTACCGCTTCGTGCCCACCGTCCGCCAGGTTCAGGCGCAAGATGGCAGGCTGATGCTTGGCCAGGGCGGCGATATGGCCGGGCGCGTCCTTGGGGATACCCGCACCCATCAGCACCCAATCCACCCCGGCCAACATCGCGCCATAGATCAAAGGCAGGGTCGGTAGCTGGATTTTTTCCAGCAGATTGATGCCCACGGGGCCGCTGTGACCTTCCTTGGCCAGGGCGATCTCGGCGTAGGCGGCACAGACGGTCAGCTCAAGCAGACCCACCGAGGGGTTGGTGTTGAACATCGGGATGGGCGCATAGGCCCCGGGCGCCGGCAGGCCCTCTGGACGAAACCAGGCGGCGAGGACGCGCTGCGCCACCGCAGGTACCGGGAAGTGCGCCAAGACCCGGCGCAGGTGGCCCCCCTGGTCGCCTTCCTGCAAGCGGGCAGCAATGATGCGTTCGATCGCCGTGCCCGAGACCACGCCCAGCTGTCCACGCTCGGCTACGGCCTTCGCTAGGCGCCACGTCGAGACGGCGGCGCCCATGCCACCTTGGATGATGACGGGCAGAGATGGGTCGGGGGCGTTGCTCATGACCGGCAACCCTCGGATGCATAATGACGATAACAAGACCCGAATAGCATCTATTCGGACGCATGCAGTAGGCGCACGCCAATCCATCCACCTGCCAAGTCACGAAAACTTGGGCGGAGAAATCCGTGCAGCGCCCTGCCGATGCGCTTTGATCGGGATTCCCCCACCGCTTTGGCTGGTCCCTATGGCTGCTGGACGGACGACCGCTTTGGACCCACCCCGGTGGCTCATCGCGCCGCCCGTCAACGGTGGAAGCACTCTTCGAGAAAGGCGTACATGGCGGCAAATGCCCGGTGCTCAGCATCCTTGTCCCAGGCGATGCCCTTGGCGGGGTCGCTGCCGGCGGCGGGATTGGTGAAGGCATGGACCGCGCCGCCGAAGACCTCCATCCGCCACGTGGCCTGGGCGGCGGTCATCTCTTCAATAAAGCCAGCGACTTCAGCGGGCGGCACGAAGGAGTCAGCACCGCCATGCAGGACCAGCAGGGGGGCCTTCACCGTTTTGGGCAGGGCCTTCACTGCCGTACGCAGACCGCCATGGAAGCTGACCACGCCAGCCAGGTCCTCACCATCCCGCGCCAGCCCCAGCACGCAGGCGCCGCCAAAGCAGAAGCCGATGGCGGCGAGCCGCTGCTGGTCCACGCCCTTGGCCTGGCGCAGTTGATCCAGGCCCAGGCGGATGCGGCGCAGCATCAGGGCGCGATCCTCATAGAAGGGCTTGCTCAACTCCGCGGCCTTGGCG
>JBBQTJ010000403.1:0-2615 GCA_038213315.1 Planctomycetota bacterium | reverse complement strand
GGCGGCGCCCAGGTCACCGACTGCTCGGTGGCCACTGCCAAGGCCACGGCGATCGAGGTGCCGCCAGCCTCAAGCTCCCACGAGCCCGCAGGGCTGAGCACCGCCTGCTGCCCTGCGGTCAGCGCCGTCCACGCGCGGCCCGGCACCGGTACCATGCGGCCATCCCCGGGATCGGGTGCCAAGGGCCGGGCGCGCAGGCCCGCCGGCGCGCCGCGCACAGTCACGCGGGTGCGACGCTCCACCAGATCGGCATACCAGCGTTCGCCGCTGAAGCGCTGCATGAGATTGGTGAAGGCGCGGATGGCGGCGCTGTCGCCGGTGGCCAGGGCGAAGATCAGGCGCGATTGATAGAAGTCGCAGAGCTCGCGCTGGCAGTCCTCCAGGACCGCCGCGACGGTGGCATCACCACCCTCGGTCACCGCACTGACAGCAGCAAAGGCCTGATTGGCCAGTCCCTCGCCCTCACCCCAGGCCAGCACCAGGGCGTCCAGGGCGGTGCGATACCTGGCGTTCAAGGCCGCCAGGGCCGCCTGTCCTGCCTCATCATTGCCCAGGCCTTGCCGGGCGGTCGCGATCTCCTTCGTCAGGGCCAAAGCGGCGGTGCGCTGGACCGCCACCTGCTGCTTGGCCTTGCCCGAGCGCTCCAGCAGGGCGCGGCTCTGCGCCACCGCGAGCTGGCGCCGCCGGACCAACTCGGCCTGGCGATCGCGATCGGCGATCACGGCGATGATCTGCTGCTGGACCTGCCGGGCAGCGGCGGTCTGGGCCGGATCGCCGTCGACACCGAAGAAACCCAGGGCCTTGGCGATGGCGTCCCGGGCCGCTGGCAGGTCGGTGCCGGCGGCCATGGCCGCACTGGCCGACGCCAGCAGCACCACCGCCTTGGCCTGCTGATCCTGCCGCACCAGGGCGGCATCGCGGCGTGTCGCCAGCGCGGTGGCGGTGGCGACCACGTCGGCGACCGGGGCCTCGGGATGGGTCTTGCGGGCGCTGCCCACCAGTTCCCGCGCTCGCTCCAGGGCTGGACCCACGGCGGACGCCGCCGGATCCGCGGCCGCCACCGTCGCCAGCACCGCCGCCGCCTCGCCTGCCAGCCGCGCGGCCTCGCGCCGGGCGATGGTGTCCGCGCGCTGCTGTTCGCTGGTGGTGATCTCGGACCAGGCGGTCTGCACCGCGGCATTGCCGCCATCCAGGCGCAGCGCCTCGTCGATCAATTGTTTGGCCTTGGGCAAATCGCCCAGCTTGGCCTCGTTCGCCTCCTGCAGGCGCTGCTGGGCCAGGGCGCGGTTCAGGCGCCCCTGCTCATCACGTTGGGCGATGGCCAGGGCCTGATTGGCCTCGCCCAGCACCGCCTGGGCCGCCGGCAGATCCGGCGTGAGACGCAGGGCCTGCTCGGCGGTGGTGACCAGGATCTGCGCCTGCTGCACGGTCAACGTGGCGGCCGCCGCCAGGCCGCTACGCACCTGCGCCACCATCCGCGCGGACTCGGCGTGGGTGCGTCGGGCGCTGACCCAGGCGGTGCCCGCGACCGACCCGGCCACCAGGGCCGCCGCTGCCGCGCCCAACAGCAATTGGCGCCGATGAGCCGCGATCCATGCGCGGATCAGCTCGCCAATGGCCCGTTTGCGGGCCGCCACTGCGTGCCCGGCCAGAAAGCGCCGCAGATCATCGGCCATGGCCGCGCAGGTGGGATAACGATCCTGGGACTTGAAGGCCATGGCGCGCTTCACCACTGCCACCAGGTCGACCGGCAGGGTCGGAGCGGCCCGTTCCAGAGGCGTAACGTCGCCCTGGATGACCTTGGCCAACAGCTCGGCCTGGCTCTGACCCTCGATGCTGCGGCGCAGCGACAGCAATTCATACAGCGTAGCGCCCAGGGCATAGACGTCGCTGCGGCCATCGATGTTGTCCAGATCGCCACCGGCCTGCTCGGGCGGCATATAGAACAACGTGCCCATCGCCGACCCGGTCAGGGTCGCCGAACTGGCAACATGATCCCGCAGCGTGGACACGCTGCGACCATGGCCTGACTCCGCCTCAGGCTGCCCAATGGCCTTGGCGATGCCCCAGTCCACCACCAGCACCTCGCCGTGCGGGCCCAGCATGATGTTGTCCGGCTTCAAATCGCGATGCACCACGCCCATGCCGTGGGCGAAGCCGACCCCGTCCAGTACCTTAAGGAAGACCAGCAGCTTCTCATCGATGGTCCAGCGCGCCCGGGCATTGACCACATCGGGGGTGTCCTCAGTCGACTGCAGCAGCTTGATCTCGCCGCCCAGGCTGCGCCCCTCGATCAGCTTCATGGTGAAGAACACCGTGCCATCGGCCATCACCCCGAGATCGTGCATCGGCACGATATTGGGATGTTCTAGCTGGGCAGTGATCTGCGCCTCAGCCAGGAAGCGCTCCAGCGCCTCGGGGTTGTTGGCGTACTGGGCCTTGATGATCTTCATCGCCGCCGGCCGGCCGAAATCGTGGTCCTCGATGTGCAGCACCGCGCCCATGCCGCCGGCCGCCAGGGGCCGATTGACGCTGTAGCGACCTTCGTGGCCCTGGCTCTCCACCAGTTTCTGCACCGCCGGCGGCAAGGGATTGCGGCTCTGGCTGCGGGTGGC
>JBBQTJ010000402.1:0-2625 GCA_038213315.1 Planctomycetota bacterium | reverse complement strand
GTCGGCACATTGGCGCATGCGCAGCGCGATCTGCAGGTCCGGGCGCTTGGCGTACAGCTTGGCCGCCTGGTCATAGATTTTCTGGCGCTCGTCGACGTTTGCGTCGGGGATGCTGCGCATGGCCAGATCCAGGCATTCGATGGTCAGATCGGGATGCTCGGCCAGGTCGGTAAACATACGGTTGAGGTATTTGTTGGATTCTTTGCTGGGCAGTTTGCCGTCCGCGCCCAGGCGCCACAACGCGCGCCAGGCGTTGCCGCAGTATTTGTTGCGGTCGATGGCGGCCTTGGCCAGCGTCAGGGCCGCGGCGGGAGCGCTGCTGCGGGCGGCCAGGGCGGCCCGGGCCATGGCGCTGGCCTCTTGGGCGCTTTCGAATTTCAGCGCCACGCCGTCGTAGAGCATGGCCACGTCCCGGTCGAGGATGAAGGTGCGGGTCTGGGGGTCGAAGACCTCGCCGGTGTAGTAGTAATCGAAGAAATAGCGCCCCGTGAAGTCGAGCTGTGGCCGACCCTTGGCGGCGGCCAGGTAGCCGGCCCAGGCGTGGCCGGCGCCGCCGAAGCGGCCCTCGCCGCCAATCTTCATCGCGGGGATGCAAAAAGTCTTGGCGACCCGGGTGGTGAAATGGGCCTGGTCGCCGCAGACGCCGCCCAGTTTCAGCAGGTTCGGCAGAGAGTAGGGCTGGCTGCCCAGTTTGGTGGGCTTCTTGGCCAATTTCTCCCGGTCATACGGGACGGCGGCATACAGCGGGGCGGGATCTTTGCGTGCGGCGCCTTCGGTGGTCTGGGCCCAGGTGCGGTCCTCGGGGCTGATGTCCAGGTCGACCACGTGCACCAACAGCGACCAGGTGAGCTGGTCCGGTTTAAAGGCGAACTGCGCCTGCTGCTTCGGGTCGGTGAAATAGGCGAAGATCGCCGCCGGCTCAGGTGGGTCGGGGAACTGGCCCACAGCCATGCCCCAGATGGTGTAATAGCGCGAGCTGAGCACCGCATCGCGCTGGTCATAGACCACCGCCAGGGCGATGCCCAGGTGATAATAGCGTTCAAGGGTCTTGGCGTCCTTGGCGCGCAGCGCGTTGAAGACCGCCAGGGCTGCGGGCACGTCGTCATAGACGGGATCCAGGGCCAGCCACAGGTCCCGACGCGGCACGGGATGGGCCGTCAGCCATGCCGCCAGGTCGGCCGGCACGGCGTCGGCATAGTGCGCGGCGATGCGCTCGACATAGCCGTCAAGGAAGGGCTTCAGATCCTTGGCATCGAGCAGGCCATCGGCCAGGGCGGCGCGATCCGCCTCGCTGAGTGGGGCGATGGGGTCGACGGCCTCGACTGGTTCGCGGATGCGCCACCGGCTCGGTTCGATGAACTGCACGATCGGTGCTGGCCCAACCGATTGCCAGGCGGACATGGCGGCGGCCAGGGGATCCTGCGACTCCGCCGGAGGAAGGCTCACCTCAGCGGTGGTCACGACGGTGGCGGCCAAGCAGGCCAGCAGGGCGCGGAGCATACCTGCAAGACTAGCAGGTCGTTGAAAAACATCGACCAGCGAGGAATGGAAAGCTCTGAGGCGACCTGCGGACGCTATTTCCCGGGGATGTCCCAAACACATTGATTAGAAATTCCCCCCGCTGCCGGCAGGCTGAGCATGGTCGACGGTTGACGCTCGGATGCTATCGTCCTGTCATGCTGCTGCCCGACTGTGCTGCGACCGAGGCCCTGGGCCGTGCCCTGGCGGCAGAATTGCTGCCCGATGAGGTGGTCTGCCTGGATGGCGAACTAGGCGCGGGCAAGACCACCTTGGTGCGCGCCGTAGTCGCGGCCCTGGGCGGTGATCCGGCCCAGGTGGCCAGCCCGACCTATACGCTGATGCACGTCTACACGGCGCGCTGGCCGGTGGTGCATGTGGATGCCTATCGGCTGCGCGATTGGCAGGCCCTGGAAGGTCTTGGCTTCAGCGAGGCCTGCGCCGGTGGCGTGGCTCTGGTGGAATGGGCCGCCCGCATCGCCGACGGCCTGGGGACGGCTGGGGTTTGGCGGATCCGTCTGCAACACGAGGAGGGGGGCGGGCGCAGTGCCGAGGTGCTGGCGCCGACTGGACGCAAGGGCTGGGGGTTGTCCCCTACCCGTTCCGCCTGACGCTGCCGCCTTCTTGTCGCCAAGGACCACCATGACGTCTGCTCCGGGTCGCATCATCACCATTCCTGCCGTCGATGGCCAGGATCCCCTGGTGCGCAGTTATCTGGAGGCTAATCGCGTGACCTGCGCTTGGCGTACCATCGCCTGGGGCTGGGTGGTCGTGGGTCTGCTGGCGGGCATCATCGGCGCGGTGCTGGGCGGGGTGGTGGCGGTCGAGTCCATCGGCGTGCCGCTCGACCTGGATGATGGGCAGAGTCCGTTGGTGCGCTCGATCAACCGCTGGCTGGGCCATCCCTTCTTCAGCCTTGCCGGCATGGCGGTGGCCGGCTTGGTGGCCAGCACGGCGGGCTCCTTACTGCGCTCTCGCGGGGTGCCCGCCGGGCAAGAGCCCTGGTGGGGCGTGGCGGTCATCGCGCTGGTCTATCTGCTGTTGTACGATCCCCTCGCCTGCCTGGGCGTGGTGGTTGGCGGCATCAGCCTGGTCTATGCCGTGGCC
>JBBQTJ010000401.1:0-2627 GCA_038213315.1 Planctomycetota bacterium | reverse complement strand
TACAGGCGCAGGCAGGCGATGACGTCCATGATGCGCCACGAGGTGCGACCGGGGACCTGCAACTCGGGAATGGCGGCCATGGCCTCAGGCAGACGGTAGAACGGGATGCGGTGATTGAGGTGATGAACGTGATGGAAACCGATATTGCCGGTCAGCCAGCGCATCAGCCAGCCCATCTCGAACATGCTTGAGGAGCGCAGGGCGGCGGTGGTGAAGTTCCAGCCCTCGCGGTTTTCCACCTGCATGCTGGGGAAATTGTGCTGGGCATAGAAGAGGTATGAGCCCATGGCCGTGGCCACCGCACTGGGCACCACCACGGCGGCGAGGGCGCCGACCCACCCGAACTGCCACGCGATCACGCCCACCAGGGCGACGTGCACCAGCACCGCTAGGGGCCCGCTCCAATGTCGGCGCGGGTCGCGCACGAAGGGGCCGATGGCCATGCCGAGCAGGAAGACCGACAGATAGCCACCGAAGATGGTCGCGGGATGGCGCAGCAGGCGATAGCGGCGCATCTGTCCGGGGGTCGCCCGCTGGGCCATGGCTAATGACATGATGGGGAAGGAGCCGATGCCTGAGCTGGCCAGTTTGGCATTGTGCTGGTGATGGAAGTCGTGGGACTCGCGCCACACCGAGCGCACCGACATCATGTAGATGCCGACCAGGGTCATCAGCCCATAGGCCACGCGCGAGCGACGGAAAATCGCCCCATGCAGCGCGTCGTGATAGAAGATGAACAGCCGAACCTGCACCAAGCCGGCCAGCACGCCGGCAAGGATCTGCACCGGCCACATCGGGCTGAACAGGGCAAGGGCCAGAAGGCCAGCCAGAATAAACAGGGTGACGATCAGTAATCGCCACGACGTCCAGGGCCTTTCGGCGTCAAAAGGCGCCGTGGCGCGGATCAACTCCACGCCGGTGCGCAATGCAATAGTCGCAGGTTCAGTCATGAGACGCTAGATTACCTTACTACGTGGCCAAAGACAGGCCGGATGGAGCACTTGAGGACATCATGAGCAGACACCCGCATGCAACAGGCGCACCCCGATGGAAAACCACCGGGGTGCGTCGTGGATGCATCGTGACTTTGGTGCGCTCAGCGACCGTAGGCGCCGCGATCGCCACGGTCACCGCGGTCACGACCACCGCCACCGCCGCCGCCGCCGTAGCCGCCGCGATCACGACCGCCGCCGCCGCCGCCTTCACGACCGCCGCCGCCGCCGTAGCCGCCACCGCCTCCGCCACCGCCACCGCCGCCGCCGCCGCCGCCGCCGCCGTAGCCGCCGCCTTCGCGACTGCCGCCGCCGCCGCCAAAGCCACCGCCGCCGCCACCCGGGGGCTTGGGCTCAGCTTCACGGACGCGCAGAGGACGACCGTCACAGTCGGCGCCGTTCGTCGCTTCAATGGCTGTCTTGCCTTCGTCGGCATTGGGCATGGTGACAAAGCCGAAACCGCGGCTGCGGCCGGTCTCGCGATCCATCACCACCTTGGCGCGCTGCACGGTGCCATGGGCGGTGAAGAGGGCGGCCAAGGACTCATCAGCGATGGACCAGGGCAGATTGCCGACGTAGAGTTCCACGAAATAACCTCGATGGGGGCAAGGTCCCCCCAGCGGCGGTCAAAGACCGCCAAGTTGACATGACGCCGCACGCGAGTGCGCACGGACCCAGAACAACATACAACCAAGGCGCGCTTGCCAACTGAAAAATGGCGTTAGCTGGCAAGCTCGACCCCGGGCTGCACGGCCAGAAAATCATTGGCCCCGACGACGCCCTGATCAGCCAGGTCCACCAGGGCCAAGCGCCAGCAACGCCTTGGCAAAGCCAGAATGCGATAGCCGGCCGCGCGCAGACGGGCGACGATCGGACTGGCGGCCGGTGGGGTGCCGTCGTTGTGCTCGAACAGAATGGCCTGCGGCGGTTGCGTCCGCAGCAGGCGATCAGCACCCGCCAGCACCTGGGCTTCAAAGCCTTCTACGTCCAGTTTCATCAGCCGCAGTTTGCGCTCATGGATGCCCGGCAACTCATCGAGGGCCAAGACCGGGACGTTGACCGAGGCGACCGGTGCGGCAATCCGTCCGGGCACCAGCGAGGCCGCGCCGCGATTGCCGGCAGGCACAGCCAAGGTACAGGTCCCCGCGTCAGCGCCTAAGGCCACGGCATGCAGCGTGACGTTGGCCACTGGCAGACGGGCCAGGCTGTGGCGCAGGAGGTCGAGATTGGCCGGATTCGGCTCGACGGCGTGGACCCAGCCGGCTGACCCGGCCAGCCGGGCGAGCAGCAGGGTGACCAGGCCGATATTCGCGCCGATGTCCAGACAGGCATCCCCGGGCCGCACCAGGCGTCGGCACACCGCTGAGACTTTGGGGTCCAGGTCTCCGGCAAAAAACACCGAGCGGCCCACCCAATCATCCAGGGGTACCAGCATCGGCCCACCCGGACCGTTGGCCCAGGCCAAGGAACAGCCCGGCCGGCCAGCGAAGCGACGAACCCAGCGATGATTGGCCACCGTCCCGGCCCCCGACAGCAAAGGATACCGTCGCAGGGCCAGCGCCATCATCACGTGCCGCCACCCGGGATTGCCACCGCTGAGCTCGTCAACCATGCTTCGAGGCTAGGGCGGCGGGG
>JBBQTJ010000400.1:0-2631 GCA_038213315.1 Planctomycetota bacterium | reverse complement strand
GGCGAGCTGTACCTGCCGATGGCGCGGCTGGCGGCGTTGAACGACCGGCAACGCGTGGCCGGCGAGCGCATCTTCGCCAACGAACGCAATGCCTGCGCCGGCATGATGAAGAGTAAGGATCCCGCGCCGCTGGCCGGCATCGGCATCAAGGCCTTCGTCTATCAAGTGCCCTGGGCTAAGGGCGTGGACGTGCCGACCTCGCAATTCGCCATCCACACCTGGCTGCACGGCCTGGGCCTGCCGGTAAACGACCGCGTGGTCCGCGTGGCCGATGGCCGCGCTGCCGCCGCCGCGTGCCTGGCCTTCGGCGCCCTGCGCGACGAGCTGCCCTACGGCACCGACGGCATGGTGATCAAGCTGGATGACCGCCGCCTGTACGACCGTCTGGGTGGCACCGGCCACCACCCCAACTGGGGCATCGCCTACAAGTTCCCGCCCGAGCGCCGCGCCACGCAGTTGCTCGACGTGATCGTGCAGGTCGGGAAAAGCGGCAAGCTCACGCCGGTGGCAGTGCTGCAACCAGTGCTGCTGGCCAAGACCACGGTCAGCCGCGCCAGCCTGCATAATTTCCGCGAATTAGAGCGCAAGGATGTGCGCCTTGGCGACACCGTACTGGTCGAGAAGGCCGGCGAGATCATCCCCCAGGTGGTCGAGGTGGTGCTGGCCAAGCGTCCGGCCGATGCCCGGCCGGTGCCCCGACCGACGGTGTGCCCCAGCTGCGGCGGCGCAGTGACCACCGCCGAGATCTTCATCTACTGCGCCAATCCCGCGTGTCCCGAGCAGGTGCGGGAACGGCTCGCGCACTTCTGCTCGCGCGACGCCATGGACGTGCAGGAGTTTGGTCCGGCCCTGGTGGATCAGGTGGTCACGCACCTTGGCGTCGCCAGCCCCGCCGACCTGTTCCGCCTGACCGCGCCGCAGCTCGCCGGTTTGGAGCGCATGGGCGACAAGAGCGCCGACAACGCCGTGAAGGCCCTGGCCCGCGCCAAAGGCCGCGGTCTGGCCAGGGTGCTGGTCGGCCTGGCTCTGGACGGCATCGGCGAAAAGTTGGCTGAAGATTTGGCCAGCCGCCACGGCAGCGTCGCCGCGCTGATCACCCTGGGGACGCGTTTCCACGGCGATCCCGACGGCGCCATCAGCGCGCTCAAGGGCGAAGGCATTGGCGAGACCACGGCGCGCACCGTCCTGGAGCAGCTGGCCGACGCACGCCTTCAACACGTCCTCAACGACCTCGTCGCCGTGGGCGTGGCCATGACCCATACCGGCACCGTGGTGCAGGCGATAACCGGCGTGGCCGGAAAAACCTTCGTGCTCACCGGCACCCTGCCAACCCTCAAGCGCCACGAAGCCGAGGCCTTGATCAAAGCCGCCGGCGGCAGCACCAGCGGCGCGGTCTCGAAGAAAACCGGCTACGTCGTCGCCGGCGCCGAGGCCGGCAGCAAACTGGCCAAGGCCCAGGAGCTGGGCGTCACCGTGCTGGATGAGGCTGGGTTGTTGTCGCTCTTGGGACGGTGAGGCGTCGGCCCAGCCCGCTAGGGTTTGGCCGCCGTCGCTGATGGCAGGACTGTGAGGAGGCGGTTTGGGGAACACGCGATGGTCAGTTTAGTGTACACGTCCCCTGACGAATTGGCATGAGTGCTGCTCCAGGCGGTGGCGACGCGGATCCAATAATCTCCGGGAACGAGCTTCCCCGTCAGCGGGTCCTTCAGAGCCTCTGCCACTTGAAAGGTTCGCTCGGGCAGATTGACGACTGGCGTGGGGTTCTCTGAGGCTCCCGTGGTAACAGGTATCGAGACCAGGCCCGCGATGATGGGCGAGAAGATCATGGTCGGTTCACCCGGTCTGGTCGGAAGTCGCGCCCACTCGATCACGGTCTGCTTCCAAAGGGTGACGCTCGACAAGTCGCGGTGATTATCCAGTGTGGATCGCTCTGGCGGCCCCGTGACGATCAGGGCGGCGTCGGCCCTGATCGGAGTGGCGATGAGGTAATCCTTCCAGGTCTGCGCCAAGAGCGTGGCAGTTGCCGAGGCTGCTCCGGCGACCGGGGTCGCGACGACCACCGGTCCTAGCTTCAAGTAGGTACACCGGGTATAGAAGCGATTGGGATGGAACCGCTGAAGAGGGATGGTGGCGGGTACGCCGGGCACCGGGGGCTTGAGAATGACCTCGGCTTCGAGACTGAGACTGAGTCTGTGAGGGGGCTGAGCGTCGCCGTCGCCAGTGGGAATTATCCAGAGACACTCATAGGCTTCAGCGGAATAGGTGCCGTCCTGCCCATAGAGCCAGCTCCAGCCAGGGGTGATCAGCACAATTGGCAACGGAAGTAAGGTGTTGGACCCTAGTGATCCGTTGATGCGCCCTGCGCCTATGAAAGGACCATAGTCACGGACGGCAACGCCCATTTCATCGACGAGAGTTTCCTTAAACCTGAAATACCGCTTGCCGTAATCCAGCAGTTCCCAACTGAGATGGGTCAATGACGTCCCGGTCGGTCCGGCGGGCGGTGCGTAGATGGTCCAGAGCGCCTGGTCTTCAGCGCTGTCGATGGTCATTTCCCGGGGCGTGATGGTCAGGCGCAGGGCTGCGCTGGCGGTGGCGCTGGGCAGCTCCTGCCCGTGGGCAATGGCAGCG
>JBBQTJ010000399.1:0-2644 GCA_038213315.1 Planctomycetota bacterium | reverse complement strand
CCACCACCACAGCGCCGGCAGGCTGGCGATCAGCGCGCCGATGGCCAAGGCGCCGAAGGGGTGGATGGGCGTGGCGTCGGCGACGGCGCTGGCGGCGAGCAGGAGTCCGGCGGGGACTAGGCCGGCGCCCAGGGCCTTGATGGCGCCGGTGACCAAGCTGTTGCGGTGGTGGAAGCGGACCAGGGCGGGCAGGGCGGCGAGCACCATCAACAGGGGCATGAGCACGCGGATCCAGCGCCCGCCTGCCAAGGCCAGGGACGGCGGGTCGCCCCGCGCCAGCAGTTCGGGCGTGGTCAGGGTGAAGCTGGGCAGCAGGCGACGGAACAGTTCCGGCGGGGTCATGCGCAAGGCCAGGTCGCCGCTCAGGTCCAAGCGTTCCGGTCGGGTCAAGACCAGCTGGCCGCTGGCGTCGGGCCCATAAGCCAGCGCCCCGCCGGTGGCGCTCCACCGACCGTTGCGCCACTCCACCGCGCCGGTCATCACCAGACGATCGGCGGTGGCCACCACCACCTGGTCCATCAGGGGCGGTTCCTGGGTCAGGGCGGCCCGGCCGGTGAACCAGGAACTGCCCGTGCTCTCGACGGTGAAGACCCGGCCGCGCCGGCGCAGGCCCATGAGGCGATCCTCGATGGCGGTGCTATGGGCGATGGCCTGGGGCGTGATCTGGTCGGCGATGACCGTATCCAGCAAGCCGACCAGCAGCGCCAGCAGCAGTAGCGGGCGCATGGCCCGTTGCAGACTGACGCCGCAGGCGCCCAGGGCGGTGAATTCGCCACGGCGCAGCATCGGTCCGGCCACCACCAAGGCGGCCACCACCATGCCAACCGGCAGGGCCAGGTTCAGCAATTGGGGCACGCGCCAGCAGTAGAGCTGAAGCACCAGACCAGGCTGGGCCGTGCCTCCGCTCCGGGCCTTGAGCAGTTCGCCGAGATTGATCAGCAGGTCGACGCCGATGGCCAAAACCACGATCAGGAGCGTGGCCAAGGCAACGGTGATCACCGCCTGGCGCAGCAGGTGGCGGTCCAGCCGCCCAAGGAGGGGGCTCATGGGCGGGCCTTCCCGCAGTTCGCACGCTGCACTCGGCCGTGTGCGCTCATCGCCGCGCCCACATCCACCAGCCGCCCAGGACGCCGGTGATCACCAGCGGCGGCCAGAGCAGCCAGCCGGCATTGACGGTCAAGGAGCCCTCTAGGCTGGTGGCCAGTCCGAAGCCAGGCATCAGCACCAGCAGCACCGTGCCCAGGCCCAGGAACACCGCGAGCAGTCGGTTGCCCCGGCCGATGGTCAGGCCCAGGCCGCAGGCGAAGGCCCACAAGCAGGGGATGGCGGCAGGCACCACGAAGCGGAGATGGAGAGAACGTTCCAGGGCCCGGCGCCAGGCGGTCTTCTCGTTCGCGGCCGGCGGTGCGGCCAGGCGCCGCCACAGCTCCGGCGTGGTCATGGTGTCGGTATTGCTGGCCACGCGGCTACCTTTGTCAGGCACCGCCAGGGTATAGGACGGAGCCAGACCGGTCAGCACCCGGCCGGCCCCGGTGGCATCCTCGCGGCGCAGGATGAGCGCATCGCGCAGCTCCAGGCCAAGGATGGCCGAGCGCTTGTCCGCGCTGGCGCCAGCCCCGGAGTTGAGATCGCCCAGCTCATCCGGATCGGCCGTCCAGCGCGCTTCCGGCGCGTAGCACGCGAGCATGCCGCCGGCGTCGTCGCGCAGCACCGCGAAGACGCGATGGAGGCGGTCGGCGTCGGTCGCCACGGCGGCGAGGGTGATCTGATCGTCCTGCCACAGGGGCAAACGTCGGCGGATATTGACCACCAAGGCCTGTTGCAGCAGCTCCTGCTTGCCCTGGACCAGGCTGCGGGCGGCGCGGGGCACCTGATAATGGCAGGCAAAAGCCAGCCACAGGGTCAGGACGATGGTCAAGGGCAGGAAGGCGCGACACACCGCCCAGGTGCTGACTCCGGCCGCCATCAACGCGGTCAGTTCGCCGTCCTCGCGCATGCGGCCGATGGTGGCCAGCAGCGCAGTGACGAAGGCCAAGGGCAAGGCGAAGAGGCTGAGCAGCACAATCTGATCAAGCAGGAACCACCCCAACGGCCCCGGCGGCGCGCCCTGCTTCAACAACGGAGCCGCCAGCGCCAGGGCCAACAAGCCCAGGTAGCACACTGCATAGAAGAGGAATTGGATCCCGGCCTCGCGCAGACAGGTCCGGGGCAGCACGCGCATGGACGTAGACTAGGGCCGATGCCCTGGCCGGGGAGCGCTGAGTTTTGGAGGCGGGCTGGGTGCCATCGTGGCAGCGGCCGTGACCTGGCGCAGGTCGTGGAGCTGGGCTGCCGCCACGGCGTAGCTGCGTTGAGGACGGGCGGGTGCCTTGCCTGACTGGTCCGCGGTTCTGTTTCCGCACGTGAGGTTCGCCAGGACTACCTGGAAGACCGTAGGAATACCCTCGGTACACTTTCTGGTCGACGAGATATCGTACTTCATCTCGCCTGGACCGAGCGCGGTGATGCCGTGCGCATCATTTCGGTCCGCAACGCCACCGCCGCCGAAAGGCGCCGCTATGCCCAACGCCACGACCGCCCCCGTTAGCCCACTTGCCCGCCTGCGTGCGAAGATGGCGCCCCTGCCCGCGCCGACGGCTGCAGA
>JBBQTJ010000398.1:0-2644 GCA_038213315.1 Planctomycetota bacterium | reverse complement strand
GGCGGCATGAGCACCGGCGCGGCCCACGAAGCCATCAACATCGCCGCCATCGAACGCCTGCCGATGGTGCTGATGCTGGCCGACAACCATCTGTCGTATTCCACCTTCAGCGACCGCACCTACGCCTGCCGCGATCTGGTCGACCGAGCCATCGGCTATGGCGTATGCGGACACTCGCTGGACGGCACCGATGCCTCGGCCTGCCTGACGGTGATGAGCGACGCGGTGGCCCGCGCCCGGGCCGGCGAAGGTCCCCAGTTGGTGGTGGCCCACCTGCTGCGCCTGGCCGGCCACGGCGAGCATGACGATAGCAGCTACGTGCCCCAGGAGCTGAAGGACCGTTATGGCGATTGTCTGCCGCTGGCCGAGCGCGCCCTGCTGGCCGACGGCGTGATCGACGCGCCCGCGTTGGCCGCGCTGCGCGACGAGGCCCAGGCCCAGGTCGCCGCGGCCCTGGCCCAGGCCCAGGGCGAGGCCGAACCAAACCCGGCCGAAGAGGACTGGTCCGCCTTGTCCACCCGTGAGCTGACCCGCTTTGTCGGGGCCTGGCGATGAGCAACGTACGTTATATCGATGCCATCCAGCGCGCCCTGGGCGATGCCCTGGCCAGCGATCCCCGGGTCTTCATCTATGGCCAGGACATCGCCGGTAGCTTCGGCGGTGCCTTCAAGGCAACCAAGGGTCTGAGCGAACGCTTCCCCGGCCGGGTCCTCAACAGCCCGATCAGCGAAGACGGCCAGACCGGCGTGGCCATCGGCGCCGCCGCCGACGGCATGCGTCCAGTGGTCGAATACCAATTCGCCGACTTCGCCAGCAACGCCTTCACCCAGATCGTCAACCAGGCCGCCACCTGGTACTGGCGCACCGGAACGCCTTGCCCGATCACCCTGCGCCTGCCTGCTGGCGGCACGCCGGGCGGCGGCCCCTTCCACTGCCAGATGCCCGACGGCTGGCTGACCGGACACCCGGGCCTGATCGTGGTCGCCCCGGCGACGGTGGCCGATGCGTACTTCATGCTGCGCGATGCCATCGCCTGCGACGACCCGGTTTTGTACATCGAGCACAAACATCTCTACAGCCATCTGAAGAGCGACTTCGACCCGGCCACCGACGAGCACCTGCCCCTGGGCAAGGCGGCCATTCGTCGGCCCGGCGACGACCTCACCATCGTCAGCTACAGCGGCATGGTGCAGGAGTGCCTGCGCGCCGCCGCCACCTTGCAGCGCGAACACGGTATCGATGCCGAAGTGTTGGATCTGCGCTGCCTGCGTCCTTTGGATACCGCCACCATCCTGGCGTCGGTGGCGCGCACCGGTCGGTTGCTGACCGTCACTGAAGGGTGGCCCTTCGGTGGCGTCGCGGCCGAGGTCACCGCCCTGGTGGTCGAGCGCGGCTTCGCCTGGCTCGATGCGGCCCCCTGCCGCCTGGCCGCGCAGGACACTCCGGTCCCCTATAACGTCGATCTGTTCCACGCCCACCATCCCGATGCGGCCCGCATCGTGACGGCGGCGCGCGCGACGGTGGAGTTTTGACCATGCGCCTGCCCGTCCGTCTGCCCCAATTCGGTGAATCCGCTGCCGAGGCCACCGTGGTCGCGTGGCTGGTCCAGCCCGGTACCGCGGTGCGCGCCGACCAGGAGCTGGTCGAGGTCCAGACCGAGAAGTCCCTGCTGACCGTCGCCGCCCCATGCGCCGGCGTGCTGGCCGAGCCCCTGGCCCAGCCTGGAACCGTCGTCGCAGTCGGCGCGGTGCTGGCCGAGCTCGAGGTCACCGCCGGCGAGGCGGTCGCCGATCCTGGCACACCGCCGCCGGCGAGCTCGTCCGGGCCAGCAGCGATCGCGCCGTCGCGTCCGCAGCGCGCCTCGATGCGTGGCGCACCCGGCGACCACCTCTTTCTCAGCCCGCGGGTCCGCGCCCTGATGGAGGAGCACGGCCTCAAAGCCAGCGACCTCAGCGCCATCCCCGGCTCGGGCGCGGGCGGCCGCATCAGCGCCCAGGACATCGAGCACTACCTGTCGGTGGGCGAGCCGATGTCGCCGGTGCGCCAAGCGGTGGCCGCCAGCATGACCCGCAGCTGGACCCGGCCCCTGGCAACGGTTGCGCGCACCGTGCGCATGGACGCCCTGCTGACCCACCGCCGCACCATCGCCGGCCGGCCCAGCGCCACCGTCTATGCCGCCCGCGCCCTGGCCCTGGCCCTGAAGGCGGGCAGCCCGCTGGCTTGCCGCCTGTACGCCAACCGCCTGGTGAAGGTCGCGCGCATCGACATCGGCATTGCGGTCGAGATCGCCGACGGCGTGCTGACCCCGGCCGTGCGCGCCGTCGACGAGACCCCGCTGGCCGAGCTGACCGCCAAGGTCGACGACCTCATCACCCGCGCCCAGGCCGGCCGGGTCGGCGATCTGGGCGAACCGGTGAGCACAGTCAGCAACTACGGCACCTTCGGCCTGACCTGGGCAACGCCGATCCCCCTGCCCGGCCAAGCCACCATCCTCGGCCTGGGCGCGGTCGAATACGTCCCCGACTGGGACCCCGCCGCCCGCACCTGGGGTCGCTGCCGCCGCGCCGAATTCACCCTCACCTTCGACCACCGCCTCGCCGACGGCGGCGACGCCGCGCGTCTGCTGAATCGGGTGGCGGAACTG
>JBBQTJ010000397.1:0-2681 GCA_038213315.1 Planctomycetota bacterium | reverse complement strand
GCCGACGGCCTGCGCCTGCGGCCGTATTGGCGCGTCAGCCTGCGCCAGCGCCGCCTAGCCGACGGCAACCTGCTGCCCGTCACCGAGGTGGCGGTGTTCCGAGAGCGGTAGGGTCTTGCACGAGCCTTCGCCCGGGCCCACCACGGTGCGCATCCGCTCTGGCGAGCGGGGCGCCCGCCTGCTGGCCGGGACCGCCATCACCCTGGGCCTCGCCCTGTTCGCCTGGTTGCTGCTGGCTGGCGACCGCGCGACGACGACGACGCTCGACTGGGCGTCGGTGGCCCCACCGGCTGACCAGCCCATGCGCCCTTGGCGCTATGTGGTGCTGCACCATTCCGGGCAAGCTTCGGGGGATACCGCTTCAATTGACCGCAATCATCTGCTCGAACGCGGATGGGAGGGCATCGGCTACCACTTCGTCATCGGCAATGGCCAGCCCATGGCGTTGGGCCGGATCGATGCCACCTGGCGCTGGCGCACCCAGGTGGGCGGTGCCCACGCGGGCACGGGTGCCAAGGCCCAGCCCTTTGACGAAGCGGGCATCGGCATCTGCCTGATCGGTGATTATCGCCAGGTCGGTCCGGACCCCGCCGTCGAGGCCCGCCTAGCGGATCTCTGCGCCCTGCTGGTGACCCAGATCCCCACCTTGTCAGTCAATCGCATCATCGCCCACCGGGAGGTGCCCGGGAAGCAGACCGACTGCCCCGGCCGGGTGGACCTGCAACGGCTCCGCTATCTGGTGCGCGAGCGCCTGGGTCCCGCCAGCACCGAGCGCTGAGACGAGGCGGCGAGGGTCCAAACCGCCCGTGGAGGGGCCGCCGGTCCCCGTCGGACTGTATCAACCTCCCCCATCCCCTGCCCCCCACCCGGCTTGGCGGGCCGGATGGGCCTGCCTAGGGTCTCCTGCCTGAACGGGAGCCCACCATGGCTGACATGATCGACGCCAGCGAAGCGAAGAAGATTCTTGGCTGCGATGACGAAGCGCTGAACAACCACATCAACAGTGGTGCCATCCGCGCGCAGCGCGTCGGCTCCAAGTTGATGCTGAATCAGGGTGACGTCGACAAGCTGGGCAAGGAGGACGACGGCACCATCGTGCTGACCGGCGACTCCGACAACCTCTCGATCGACCTTGGCAAGGTGGTGGACGACACCTCCGAAACCATGGTGCAGTCCAAGAAGAACGACGGTTCCGCCGACAGCATCACCTTCGGCGACGAGCTCGAAGTGGTGAAGTTCGATGATGGCAACACCAAGGACCTGGACTTCGACAACAAGAACACCACCGACCTGAACTTCACCGACTCCAACACTGCAGTCATGACTGCCGTGGACGAGACCGGCGTCGGTGCCACCACCGCTGGCCTGGACTTCCAGACCGATCCGGCCGGTGGCGGCCCGGCCGAACCGACCCGTGGCGGCAGCGAAAGCCGCCGCAGCGTCCGCTCGGCCCGCGCCCGCATCGAAGCTCCGCCGGTGCACTGGATCTGGCCGGCCCTGATGGCGGTCGCCCTGCTCGTGCTATGCATGCTGGCGGTGCCCTACTACTTCCTCGCCATGTGGCCCCAAGAGAACCGCGATGCGGCCAATGGCACCTGGCGCGGCGTGACCGACAGCGGCTGGACCAGCTTGGCCAGCGGCGCTGCTGGCTTCGCGGTCGAGCCGAACAAGACCACGTACGGCAAGACCAACGATGGCGCCAGCTACGTCGACATCAGCACCGTCGACCCCGCGGCCAAGTGGATCTCCCCCAGCCTCCGCAAGCTTGATGACGTGATCATGAGCAAGGTCGCGACCGACGGTGCCCGCGTGACCAGCGAAGGCGGCAAAGACTACGACATTGTCAAAGGCGCCACCGAGAACGACGCCGACCGGGTGAACCTGGGCGGCAAGTGACCTGCCCTGGCTTGCCAGGCCATGGTTGATGCCTAGCGTGCGGGGGTCCGGCTGATGCCGGGCCCCCACTCTTTTCCGCTCCTCCCCCAGCCGCCGCAAGGACCCACCCGATGGACCGCCGCCTGCTCCTTTCCCTTCCCCTGGCTGCCGTGGTGGCCCTTGCCGGCTGCAATTCCCGCAGTCCCAAAGGCGTCGCCGCCGATGAACAGGGCGCCGAGAACGCGCGCCTGACCGGTCTGGTCAATGCCCTGTCCGACGAAAATGCTGAGCTGAAGGCGCGCCTGGCTGCCGCCAATGCCGGCGCCACCAGTGCCAATGTCGGCGATGACATCGCCCGCATCACTGGCGGCGACATCGAAGGCTTCGAAACCACGGACAAGGGCGGCTTGGCCCTGCCCGACGACTTCGCCTTCGCCAAGGGCTCGGCCGAGCTGAACGAGGCCGGACAGGCCGCGGTGAAGCGCCTCGCCGAGCGACTGGGCCAGGGTGACAACGCCGGCAAGTTGGTGGTGGTCGAAGGCCACACCGATGACAGCCCGGTGGCCCGCGCCAGCACCAAGGAAAAGTTCGGCGACAACTGGGGCCTGTCGGCTATGCGCGCCCGCTCGGTGCTGTCGGCTCTGGAAGCTTCCGGAGTCGCGAGTTCGCGCCTGAAGGGGCAGTTCCGCGGCATGACCGCACCCCGCGCCACCGGCTCAACCACCGAGGACAAGGCCCGTAACCGCCGCGTCGAGATCTACCTGCTGAAGTGACCGGCCCAGCCGCGTCGCCCATCCCGCCGCAGC
>JBBQTJ010000396.1:0-2712 GCA_038213315.1 Planctomycetota bacterium | reverse complement strand
CTGAGGTAGGCGCCTGGCTCCAGGGCCTGCAACGCATGTCCGGCCGCGGCCCCGCCGTGGTCGGCGATGAACTCCATCAGCAGCGGTACCGAGCCATCGGTCGAGGCGCTGTCGATCACCAACAGGCGCCAGCGCACACCCTCCTGGGCGGCCAAGGCGGCCAGGGTGCGGGGCAGGATGGCGGCGTCGTTCCAGCAGCGCAGGACAATGGGCAGGTCGCGTTCCATCAGCGGCCAGTTTCGCTGGTCAGCAGCGCACTGAGCGCGTCCAGGTGGCCCTCGCGATTCAAGGTCGCGCGCGCCTGGGCCTGCCCGGCTGCGCCCTGGCGACGGGCCAGATCGGCATCGCCCAGCAGGCGATCGAGGCGTTCCGCCAGCGTGGCCAGATCCCAGGCGGGCACGCTGAAGCCGTTTTCACCATCGCGCAGCCAGTCGCTCATGCCGCCGACGTCAAAGGCCACCACCGGCAGGGCGTGGTGCAGATATTCTAGGCCGATGGTGGCGATGGGTTCGGGCCACACTGACGGGATCACGCCCACCCGGGCGTCCCGCCACCAGGTGCGCAGGTCGTCTTGGGGCACCCAGCCGGTGAACTGCACCCGTTCGGCCAAGCCCAGGCGGCGCACCAGCCGTTCGCAGTGCAGACGCTGGGCACCGTCGCCGATGATGGCGCAGCGCCAGCCGGGCGTGCGCAGGCGCGGCAGGGCACGCAGCAGCACGTCCACGCCTTTGCCACGGATCAGCTGTCCGGTGCAGACCAGCAGGGGGGCGGCATAGGTGGGCGCCCAGTCCGCCGGTGCGGGCTTGGGCGTGGGCGGCAGAATGGCGATGCGCTCGCGGTCGATGCCGTGCTGCACCAGCTCATCGCGCATGTAGCCGGTCACGGTGACGTGGCGACGGAAGCGCCGGGCCAGGGCCAGCTCATCCAGTTTTCGTCCTGGCCAAGCCAAACGTAGGGGCAGCAGGCCCTGACGATCCCGCAGGACTAGGCAGGTCAGGGCGCAGCCCAGACCGGCGGTGCGGGTGCAGATGCTTCGATTCCACGGGAAATAACGATAGCCCCGTTGGCACCACAAGTGGTGGTCGTGGATATAGCGCACCAGTGGCAGGCCGCTGTCGACCAGGGCGCGCAGCAGCGGCAGGTGGGCCAGCTTGTGCACAAAAACTACCTCTGGCCGCCAGTCCCGCGCTGCCGCAAGAGCCGCAGGCCAGTCCGCGCCCCAAGGGAAACGTGCGGGAAACACCGTCTGAAAGCGTGCTTCACCAGTGCCGGTCCCCGGGCCGTGCAACAGGGCGGCTTCCCACCCACGCCCGGCCAGCCCGTCGGCCACCTGCCGGACATAGGCTTCAGCCCCGCCCAGGTCGCCGATGACGTCATGAACGAAGAGGATACGGGGCATTGGCACCACAGGGTAGCAGCGCCAGCCCCGGCTGTCGACCGCTGAGCACCCACCGTTGACCGTCTCCGTCCGCGCTCATCGTCACCAGGCGATGTCGATCCCCTCCGAGCATCTTCTCGTCATTGGCGACCTGTCCTCGCACCACGTCGCGGCCTTGGTGGCGATCCTACATCCGGACAAGGGTGAGCAGGTCGCCGCCTACAAGCGCATCGACTGCCACACCGACGACCTCAGCGATCGTGGCCGGCATGAAGCCATGGCCGAAGCCGTGCGCTTGGTCTGCGAGCAGGCCGGCATCGAGCCCTGGTCGATTTACCTGACTAGGCCTGACGCGGATGTGGTCTCACGCATGGCCATCGGCTGGGCCTCTCCGGGCGAGGAAATGGTGCTGACGGCGCAGGACCGCACCTGGGCCCTGCGGCGGGCCCGCGAGCAGGCCACCGGCGCCGACCGGGAGGTGCTGCAGGTCGTGCCCATCGTCTGGAAGGTGCGCTCGCGCGAAGGCGAACGGGAGGTCGAAGACCCAGTGGGCGAGCGCGGCAACCACCTTCAGGTCGAAGCCCTGGTGGTCAGCGCGCGGCGCGGCTATCGCGAGCAACTCGCGGCGGTTGCTAAAGAACTGCAGCTCGATCTCGATGGTGTCATCCCCCAGCCAGTGGCCTTGTACCGTGGCGTCGCCGGACGCCTGCCCAAGCGCGGCCTGTCGGTGGTGATCGATATGGGCGCCCGGCACACCACGATCCTGGTGCGTCGGCGCGAGCGCTTGGTGCACATCGAGACCCACGCCTTCGGTGGTCAGGATCTGACCCGCCGCTTGGCCGAGGCTTTGCATATCGATGACGAGCGCGCCGAGGCGCTGAAGCGCGAAGTGGACGTGTCGAGCCACGCCACCAGCCCCGCCCCCGAAGGCCAGCAGTTCATCTGGAGCGACTTGCAGGAGCGCAGCGTCCAGCTGGCCCCGGCGGCCCGCATCCTCAGCGAGGCCCTGACGGCGTTCTTCAAAGAACGCGCCCGCGACCTGCGCGAGCAGGGCTACCTCGCGCAGCAGGGCCAAGTGCATCTGGTCGGCAGAGGGGCCGGTTTGGCGGGACTGGCCTTGCTGCTCAAGGACGTCCTGGACCTGCCGGTGGTGGTGGGCTCCGGCGATCGGCAGCGTCAACCCGGCGATGAACTGGACGGCCTGCTTACCGCGGGCCTGGTGTGCTGCGCCGGCGACCTGCGGCGTGAGCGCCTGTTCGCCGAGTCGACGACCTTGCGCAAGCGGGCCTCGGGCCTCTGGTCGTGGCTGATGAAGCCGATGCATTGAGGCGCCG
>JBBQTJ010000395.1:0-2713 GCA_038213315.1 Planctomycetota bacterium | reverse complement strand
TTCGATGCGGAAGCGACGCCGGAAGTCCCACATCTTCTCGCCGGGATCAGCCAGCACCATCAATCGCTCGAAGATGAACTGCTGGTCGCAGAGGGTTTGCACCTCGCGGGTATTGAGATCCGGCGGACGATAGCTTTGCAGATCGCGCTCGGCATTGAAATTGGTGTCGGCCTGCTGCAACTGCAAGCCCGCAGCCAGCACCCAGGTGGTGCTGAACACCACCGTGCCGAGCAGGAAACCGGCCAGCATGCCCCCACCCACCAGCATTGGCGCCCAACGGCGCAGGCGCGGCAGCATCAAGCGGCCGATCCGCAACGGTTGCAGCCACGGGCTTAGCGGACGAGCGCCAGCCTCGTCACCATCCCGGACGCCGCCTTCAATGCGCGCACTGTCCGCATGCCGCCCGGTGACGCTGAGCGCCGAGGGACTGAAGGAGCGTGTTTCTAGGGGCTGGCGGGACATGTCGTAATATCAGTTGTAACCCATGATCGGTGCAGGAGCAACGGGGTGGGCGCTGAGCGGTACTGAGGCGAACTGTTGGCCGCGTCAGGGCGCACAGATTGCCACCACGCGATTTCATGTCATTACTAGGAAGTCATGTGCCTCCTGCGCTTGGTCCTAAGCTTGCTGTTCGTGGCCACGGCGTTGCCAGCGGTGACGGTGGCGTACCCGAGCGGACCGATCTCCACGGGACATGTCAACAGCTTCATCGCCCCGTTTGACGGGGATCGCGATGGCCGAGCTGATGACCTGCCGGTGATTCGCGTATTTTTCACTGTTCCAGCCGGCTCCAACAACGTCAATTTGCGCATTGATGCGCTGGTTGCCGAAACCAACCCAGGATCAGGCGGAGGTAGCGTCGACCGCAACCAGGACGGCTTCATCACCGGCGTCGACACGGCCACCTGGCTGGGACGGCGCACGGGCAGCGGCTGGACGTCGGTGACCGGTTCTGTGAACAATACCGGCTCAAGCAATCGAGACGGTTCCTTCACCCCCGGTCCGGATCCCGACTTCCGCCAGTCGTCGCTTGATGCTGGCGATTATTTTGTCGCGATCGGCGTACAGGGCTACTCCTTTACCCAGGCCCAGGCCGGAGTGCAGCTCAACACCCCCTTCAACGGCCTGACCTATGGCCAGCAGGCAGGATGGGCGGCGTGGCGGCTGACCTTCACCAGTGTGAACGGCAAGCCGATCATCATCACCGGCGTCGGCCTGCCGCCCGGTTTCAACGTGCCCGAGCCGTCGTGGCTGGCCCTGATCGCCCTGGGTGGAGCGGCGTGGTGGATGCATCGTCGCAGGCTGGCTCATACTGTTTGAAAGTGGCCTGCCCACCGTGGCAGAGGCTGGCAAAATTACGGGTTTCAGGGTACACTCCCACTAGAGGTCCACCATGCGCTTGATTCCGATCTTGTGCTGCTGCGCACTCGCTGCTCCAAGCTGGGGCGCCGCCGTCACCTATGCCTTTGATCGCAGTCTGCGTTATACCGACATGGATCGCGATGGGCAGGTCGATGACATCCCGGTCTGGAACCTGGCTTTTACCCTGACTGCCCGCACCCGCGTGGAGTTCGACCTGCGGGCGGCCGAATATCAGGATTACAACAACGCGCAGCAGCTGACCGGTAGCCGCGTCGACCTCAACGGTGATGGACGCATCAGCGGCTTTGATGGCCAGCTACGACTGTTCAATGCCGCGCGCACCCAGGTTGCCGAAAATGACGACTATACCGGCGCCTTGAATCGGGATGGCTCGATCAGCCGCCTGGATTCCGCCATGGCTGTGACCTTGAACCCGGGCGACTACACGCTGGCCCTGGGCGTGTGGGACTTCTCCATCGCCCAGGCCCTGGCCGGGACGCAGCTTAACCGGGCTGGTACCTTGTACCGCCTGTATGGCACCGGCCCCGACGCCCCCTTCCGCTTGAGCCTGCGCAGCCCGACGGCCACCGTCACCAGCGTGAACTTCAATCCGGCGGTCCCGGAACCGGGCACCATCGCTTTGCTGGCCCTGGGCGGCGGCTTATTTGCGTGGTGGTCACGCCGTCGCCAACTGGCGTGCTGAAAGCCCGGCTTGGCAGCCGCGTGCCGTCAGCGACGCTAAGCCCATGAATCGACCATCGTGGCTCCGTCGTCACCGCTTGGCCCTGGTGGGTGGAGCCCTGGTGCTGGGCAGCTGTGTGGCCGTGGCCGGGACGGTGGTGCACCTGCGTCGCCAGGCTCCAGTGACCGCCTATCGCTTGTATCTGGCCGGACAGGACGCGGTCGCCGCCAAGGATTCGGTGCGCGCTCAAGAACGTTTTGTCGAAGCCGCCCGCATCGCCCCGCACGAGCCAAAATACCTGCTGGCGGCTGCCCAAGCCGCGGCGCTCGGCGGGCGTAAACCCGAGGCCCGCCTGTACGCGCGTCGGGCCTGGGAGCAGGGCCTGCGCTCGCCCGAGGTCTTGCGCCTGCTGGTGCTGCGCCTGGATACCGAAGACCAGGCCCAGGCGCTGGCCGCGGCCCAGACGCTGATCGCATCCTTGCCGGCCGGCGCGGGTCGGCTTGATCTTGAGATCACGGCCCTGGACGAGGCCGGCAAGGTGGAGGACGCCCTGGCGGCCTGCGCCCGGCTCTTGCAGGTACGCCGGGATACTGTCACGGTCGAGCGCCATGCCGAGTTGCTGGCGCGGCTGAATCGGGCGGAAGAGGTCTGTGCTGCCCTGGATGCGGC
>JBBQTJ010000394.1:0-2715 GCA_038213315.1 Planctomycetota bacterium | reverse complement strand
CGAAGCCTTCGATCTGGCTGATGAGGCGATTCTGCTGCATCAGGGCGGCATCCTCGCCCGGGGTCGACCATGGGATGTGCTCACCCCGGAATTGATCCGTAAGGCCTATGGCGTCGAGTTGGTGGCCGGCGGCGGGTTCGGATATCGGATGGGCACGGCTACTTCGCAAGACCGCTGAACGGCCTGCCGAGGCTGCGCTTCGACCGCGCGACCCGATGACCCCGCGACGGCCGTCTCTTACTTTCGATACGGCAGCCACAGCCCGCCCGGCTGATCGTCCCAGGTGCCGCCGGCGTACAGGCTGTTCCATTCGGGATCCTGGCCGTTCCAGGGGGCGGCATAGATCATGCCATGGACGTCGAGAGCGAACATGCGGTGACCCGTCGAATCATCCACGGGCCAGGCATAAGCGATGAAGGAGCGTTCACGCTGGTCGGTGCCCTCGGCGGGCAGCGGCTCGGCTTGATCCCCGACGGCGCCGTCCATGCCGTCCGCCAGGAAAATGGTGAAGCGATAGCCGTTCACCTCCGCGTCCGGCTCGGCAAACTGTGGGCTGAGCAGGCTCAATTTGATCGATGCATCGGGTCCCACATTGCGGCCGCCGGCCAACTCAGGCAAGAAACCGTACTCGCCGATATTATCCTGGTCCACGTCCGTGTAGCCACCGGCCTGGAATTGGATCTCGGCTGGAAAGATGCCTGACTTCAAGGTCGCGGCCGCGGCCGATTCGTTGGCGGTGGTCCGGCTTTCGAGCAGATTCGGGATGGCAATGGCCGCAATGACCGCCGGCATGAAGCCCAGGCCCAACAAGCCGCGGAATTCGCTCATCTGTCCACCCGCGGTGGCACCAGAAACCATATATCCGGTCGAGGCCTTGGCGGCCAGGCGGCTGAGGGCCTGGGCGATGGCGGTCTTCTGCTTGGGCTCAAGGCTTGGCACCATGGCCAGGGCCAGGCTGGCGAACGATGAGATGGTGCGCAGCACCGCCGGCGTATCGCTGGCGCCGATCATGTTGGCCTGGGCTGGGGCCTTGCTGATGGCCAGGGCGCCGGCAGTGCTGTCGCTCCAACCGTTCGACGCACCAGTCGCCCACTGGTCCGAGAAAGCGGTATCGCTGGTCAGCAGCCAATGGCCCTGGTCGCGCATGATCACGATCGGCAGCGGCACATTGGGAATAGGCACGATCGCGGCCTCGCCCATGGCGGGCATGGCGGTGTCCACTTCCTGCAGCATCCGTTCGACCACCTGGTCGACCGCCGGTCCACGAGGGATGGCGATGGTGATGGTCGGGAAGGGCGCGCCTGGGGCGATCGCCATAAGGACCGTGCCCTTGAGGTCGGCCAATACCTCGTCCAGCGTGCAGGCCAGGCCCGCCTCCTGGAAGGCGGACTCGGCCTGTTGCTCCATCATGGCCACCATATCGACCTCGGCACCACCCTTGGCCATGGCCGCCGCCTGGGCACGAAACTGCTCCTTCAGCATCACCCAGTACGCTGGGGCATCAAAGCCGAAGCCGCCAGCCATCAGGGCTTGCGCCGGCAGGCGCGCCAGGACCGCGCGATCGATCGGGAGCAGATAGGGTGGCACCGCCGCCGAGCTGTTCATGCGATCGAGCATGCCCTCGGGCAGCAGGGTGCTGTCCCAGGTGATGCGGCCCAAGTAGGGTTTGAGGGTGTCCAGCTGGCTGGTGATCAGTGCAGCCATCTCCGGCGTCAGCGCCTCGTCGAGGGCCTTCATGCCGGCCGTCATATCGGCGTTCAGATGGAAATCTGACACGCTGGCGGCCACCGCCGGCACCGTGCCGATCGGCTCCCCCAGGGCGAGTGCCAGGCGCGTACCGAAGCGCGCGATAGTCACTGGGAAGGTGGCCTTGGCCGGCACGTATGCGACCTCCGCGCCGGCGACCTCCACCCGCTCGAAGTCCTTGCCAGCGGCCGCCGCCATCTTGTCCAGCACCGTAGTCGCCAGCGGACCCAGATCGACGGTCGCCTGCAGATGCGGGATGGGGAACTGGTCACCCTTGCTGAGCCCGGTCAGCACCATCCGTGCGTCCTTGATCGCAGCCAGCACCGCCAAGGGCGCAAAGCCCAGTTCTTTCTCGGCCTTGTCCAAACCTTCGCTCAGCTTGTCCCGCAGCGGGGCCATGGCGGGGTCCTTCCACACCAGGGCAAGAATGCTCGCCTCCCAGTGCTTGGTCAGTTGCGTCCCGTCGGCCAGGCGCGCCTCCATCAGCGGCAAAGTCGCCTCGCCAGCACCAAGACCGGCAGCCAGCAGCAGCGTGGGGACGATGCGGAAATACGTCATGAGGATACCCTTGGTGGAATGCGGAACGTTGCGCGGACGCGGCCGGAACACAACGGCCGATCCTATTGCTCAGCAGCCAGTCGCGACAATTCCGACCCCGCGGGGATGGCGATCCACATGCGCCTGACCCCCCACCGCCTGGCGTTCTGATGGGTAACGAAGCGCAGATCCAGATGGATGATTCCCCTTTTCGCGCTCTGCCGCATGGCCCCGCCGGTGTCATCGACCAGGGCATAGCCGTAGCCCGGTACCATCATCCAGGTGTTTTTCGGCACCCACGACAGACGCCCTGCGGCGATGCCCCAGGGGTTCTCGTAGGCATTACGCCCGCTGGCGGTGATCCCGTCGTTCTTCCCGCAGCAGATCGTACAGGGACAATAGCCGGTGGTTTGGGCGAAGGCCCAGACCATG
>JBBQTJ010000393.1:0-2721 GCA_038213315.1 Planctomycetota bacterium | reverse complement strand
CTGGCCCCCCGGGGCTCGCGGGCGGCCCGCCGGCGAGCGTCACTTTGTTGCCACGAGATGCAGCGGAAGCGACAGCAGCTTGATTTTAAAATCGACGATGGGATTCACGCTGAGCACCAGAGTAACCTGAGAGGGAAAGGGTTTGCGCGTAGTGTTGCGCCGAGAGCTGCACTCACCCGGAGAGTGACCCTCGTTCCTTGCCCCAAGTCTTTTCCACCTCTGGTTCCTCTGGTCCACCGTGTGAATCCGACTGCGATTTCAAGGTTATGAGATTGATTTCATACCGGGCTGGGACACGGCCCTCGAACAACTCGTGGCCGCGGTGCCGGCGCAGTAGCGTTCGCACCTTGCGCATGAGCAACTCCGCTGAGCGAGTCAGAGCACCATGGAAGTGGGTCGATCTGCGCCAATGGTGAAGGTGGCGTTGGCGTTGGCGTCTTCCCAAATCCTTTGCGCCCTCTTGCCCATGCTCCTGTATCGATCTTGTTGCCGGCGGCAAAGTATCAGGCACCACCCCGGTCTACGGAGCACGCCATGCGCATCTTCTCCTCCACCCTCCTCTGCGTCGCAGCCTTGGCCTCGGCCCAGGCCGGCGAGGCCACTCTGGTCGCCCGCTCCGTTCTGCCGGCCGAGACCTACGCCAGCGGTCCGACCTCGGGCCAGCAGCTCGGCACCGCGCCGATCAACGGCGTGACCCCGCCCTTCACCATGAAGCAGCCCGTGCAGGGCTTTTCCGCTGTGCTGCGCGAGCCCGCGGGCACCTACCTGGTGATGTGCGACAACGGCTATGGCGCGATGGAGAACAGCTCCGACTTCAACCTCCGCCTTTACCGCGTGCTGCCCCTCTTCGAGACCGCCAGCGGCGGGCCGGGGCAGATGCGCGTCGTCGGCCGCATCGAGCTGCACGATCCCGATCGCAAGGTGCCCTTCGCTATCACCAACCATTTCTCGGCGAAGCGCGTCCTGACCGGCGCCGATTTCGACATCGAGTCCGTCCAGCGCGGCCATGACGGTTCCCTATGGTTCGGCGACGAGTTCGGGCCCTTCCTGCTGCACACCGACGCCAACGGCAAGGTCCTGGAGGCACCCATCGCCCTGCCGGACCAGGACCATCCGGGCCAGGAGCTGCGCTCGCCCCAGAATCCCTTCAACGAAGAGTCGAGCCCGGTGCGGGTGATGAACGCCATGCGCAACCACGCGCGGCGCTTCGGCTCGCGCACGCCGGTATTCTCGCCTTATCATGTCCAGCTCGTCGACGGCAATCCGGCGGTCGACCATTACGCCCGCGGCCCGGTGTCGCCGGTCGGGTCTGGACTGGCCCCGGCTGCAAGTGAAACCATTGACGTGGATTCGCTGCACCGTGCCGGCTATCCGGTGGTGTGCTGGACAGTGAACGACAGCGCGCGCATGGCCGAACTGCTGAAGCTGAAGCTGGACGGCATCATCTCCGACCGCTCCGACCTGCTGTACGCGGCGGTGGCCGCCTTTGACGCCAATGGCGACGGCGTCCCAGGCGATTTCCTGCTGCCCGACGGCCGCATTGATCCCGCCAAGTTCGACGCCCAAGGCCATCGCGGCAGCCGCAACCTGCGGCCTGAAAACACCCTGCCAGCCATGGAGGTCGCCCTCGACAACCTCATGACCACCCTTGAGACCGATTGCGGCATCACCCGCGACTGGGTCGCGGTGCTCAACCACGATCCCCATGTCCAGTCACAGAAGACCCGCCGCTTCGTCGGCGGTGCGGAAGTCCCTTACAGCCTCGACGACGAGGTCCTGGTGAAGTCGCTGACGCTTTCCCAGCTCCAGACCCAGTTCAAGGCGGACAAGGTCTTCCGCGGCCCGAGCCAGATGAACGACGTGACCCTGTCGCCGGTGACCATGGCCTTCCGTGCCGCCGGCTACATCCCCAGCGAATACGCCATGCCCAGCCTGGCCCAGCTCTTCCGCTTCGTCGACTTCTATCGGGACTACTACCACACCGGCGCGGGTGCGGGCCACCCGATGGCCGGCGCGCGCTGGCGCAATGCGGCCACGGTGCGCTTCAACATCGAGACCAAGACCAATCCACGCGCCGAGTACGCCAGCCGCACCTACGCCCCCTGGGTCTTTTCCCTGGTGGTGGGCGGGACCATCAGCGCCTTCGGCATGCAGGACCGGGCTGATATCCAGAGCTTCGACTTCCGAGAACTGCTCCAGGTCCATGTGCTCTTTCCGTCGATCCGCACCGTCTGCCTGTTCGGCGACTTTCCGATCTATGCTGACCGCAGCGATCCCGACTCGGACGACGGCACCAACATGCAGGACGAGTTCGGCGCCAACACGCCGTGGCTCGCCGGCCTGTACTGGCCCTACCGGGTCACGCGCCTGACCCACCCCTTCCGGGTCGGCCGCAGCTCGGGCTTCGAGGGCATGGCCATCTCACCCAACGGCAAGCACCTGTTCCCGCTGTTGGAGAAGCCCCTGGTCGACGGCCCTGCCGGCACGCTGTACATCCACCACTACGACATCCCGGCGCAGGTCTACACCAATGAGCGCTGGCCCTACATGATGGGCGCCGGCGCCACCAACATCGGCGATTTCGTCCTCTTCAACCAGCACCAGGGCTTGGTGATCGAGCGTGATGGCACCCAAGGCCGCCTGGACGCCATCAAGCGCATCTATGAGGTGCGGATGGGCGACTCCGGCGAGGCGGTGCAGAAGGAACTGCTGGTCGACCTG
>JBBQTJ010000392.1:0-2728 GCA_038213315.1 Planctomycetota bacterium | reverse complement strand
ACGGCGTCGACCGACAGGTTCACGCTGTCGGTACGCATGTAGGTGATGTGGCCGGCCTCGTACAGGCGCTGGGCCAGGGTCATGGTCTTCTTCACCGAGAAACCCAGGCGCACCGACGCGGCGGCCTGGATGGTCGAGGTGATGAAAGGCGCGTTGGGATAGCTGCGCTGCGGTTTCTGCTCATTGGCGGCGACGGTGTAGGTCGCCCCCTGCAACGCCGTGACCGCGGCCTGGGCCTGGGCGCCGGTGACCGGCTTGAAGGCCTGACCCTGGTACCGGGCGACCTGGGCGCGCAGGGGCGACGGCACGGCCAGATCGGCGTGCAGCTCCCAGTATTCCTCGGGCAGGAAGGCGCGGATCTCGTGCTCGCGCTCGACGATCAGACGCACCGCCACCGACTGTACGCGGCCGGCGGACAGGCCGCGGGCGATCTTGGCCCACAGTAGCGGGCTGACCATGTAGCCGACCACCCGGTCAAGGAAGCGCCGGGCCTGCTGGGCGTTGACCCGGTGCATGTTCACCGCGCCGGGCTTGCTGAAGGCGGCCTGGATGGCGGTCTTGGTGATTTCGCTGAAGGTCACGCGCTTGAAGCGGGCGGGGTCACCGCCGATGACCTCCTGCAGATGCCAGGCGATGGATTCCCCCTCGCGGTCCAAGTCGCTGGCCAGATAGATGGTGTCGCACTTGGCGGCCAGCTCGCGCAGTTCGTCGGCGACCTTGAGCTTGCCCGGCAGCACCTCGTAGCGCGCCGCCCAGCCATGTTCGGGATCAACGCCCATGCGGCGGACCAAGGCCAGTTTGGCCTTCTGCTCTTTGCTGGCGGCAGTGGCTGGCACCTTGACCTTGGGCTTCTGCTCGGCGGTCTCGACCTCACCGCCGGCCTCGGGCAGGTCGCGGATGTGGCCATAGCTCGACTTCACCACGAAGTCCTTACCCAGGTACTTGTTGATGGTCTTGGCTTTGGCGGGGGATTCGACGATGACGAGGGATCGGGCCATGGGGTCCTGGCGGGGTAGCGAGCAAGGAAGGGGCCGGGTTGTAAACGCGTCGGCGGCCCACGGTCAAGGGGGGAACAGGGAAGGGCGCTTCATCTGGACACCCAGGTGGGCAGACGTCCAAACGGCACGAAGCCTAGAGAAACAGCCATTTCACTACCAATTTTGTTGGCCGGACCAGCCCCGTTCCCCAGCTACGACGGTCGTTTGACGGCCACGCCGCGTCAGACCAGTGCGGCCCCGACCGCCGAGGTCAACTGGGCAATGGTGAAGGGCTTGGCGAGAAACCCGTGGCTGGCCATGGCCCGTTCCAAGCCCAGGCCATCGCGGGCGTAGCCGCTCATGAACAGCACCCGCAGGTCGCTGCGCAGACTCCGTGCGCGGCGGCCAAGTTCGACCCCGTCCATCCCCGGCATCTGGACGTCCGTCAGCAGCAGGTCGAAGGTCTGGGACCCCCCCAGCAGGGCCAGCGCCTCGGCCCCACTGCTCGCGGTGACGACCACATAGCCACTCTGGCTCAAGGCTTCGTCGACCATCTCGCGGATCACGTCCTCGTCCTCGACCACCAAGATGCGGCCCTGGCCAGACAGGATCCGCAGCATGGTCGACGAGCCGCTGTCCGGCTCGCTGTCGACGGCGGCCAGCCGCACCACCACCTGGGTGCCCTGATCGGGCGAGCTCTTGATGCTGATGTGGCCCTCGTGCTGCTCGACGATGCCCTGCACCGTGGCCAGCCCCAGGCCAAGACCCTTGCCGCTGCCCTTGGTACTGAAGAAGGGTTCGAAGACCCGGCCGATCACCGCCGGATCGATACCCTCGCCCGAGTCGATCACCGCCAACTCGACTTCGTCCTTGCCCTCAGGGCTGGCGGCCGGCTTGACCCGCACGGTCAAGCGCCCGCCATGCGGCATGGCGTCGCGGGCATTCATCACCAGGTTCAGCACCACGCGCTCCAGCTGCATGACATCGGCCTTCACCCGCAGGCCCTGCTGCAGGTCCAACAGCAGTTCGACACTGACCGGCAGCAGGTCACGCAGCAGCGCTTCGAAACCCACCACCACCCCGGCCAGATCGACGGTGCGCAGGGCCACCACCTGGCAGCGACTGAAGGCAGTGAGCTGCTGAACCAGGGACTTGCCGCGCTGGGCGGCACTGCGGATGTGGCCCAGACGTTCCCGGTCACGGCCAACCGCCTTGGGCAGCATCAGCTCGGTATAACCCAGGATCGGCGCCAGCAGGTTGTTGAAATCATGGGCGATACCGCCGGCCAGGCGGCCGACCGCCTCAAGTCGGCGGGAGTGCGCCAGCCGATCCTCAAGCCGACGCCGATCGGTGATGTCCCGGCCGATTCCGACGATCGCGAAGACCTGTCCGGACTCGTCGCGGATCGCGGTGTCCTGCCAGGCCAGCCAACGCCAGCCCTGGGCGGTCAGCGCGCGCTGTTCCAGATAGCAGGACCAGGGCTCCTGCCACAGGGCCTGCATCGCGGTGGTGGTGGACTCGCGGTCGTCTTCGTGGACCAGGGGCAGGAAGCGGCGTCCCAGCATCTCGTCCGCACGCTTACCGAAGAGCCGGCAATATGACGGGCTGACGAACAGATAATGTCCCGCGGGCGTGATCTTCACCACCAGATCGGTGACATGCTCGACCATCAGCCGATAGCCAGGATCCCCCAAGGGCTCGACCGGGATGATATCGCTCGGATGACGCTGCGCGGCCATGACAAGAGGAGG
>JBBQTJ010000391.1:0-2734 GCA_038213315.1 Planctomycetota bacterium | reverse complement strand
CGACGGCGTCAGCCTGGCCTGGGCCATCGTCGAACACCTGCATGACCGCATCGGCTGCCGCGCCCTTTTCGCCACCCATTACCACGAACTGACCGACCTGGCGGACGACCGCCCCGGCATCACCAACCTCACCGTGGCGGTGGCCGAGCAGGACGACGACGTGGTCTTCCTGCACCGCATCGAACCCGGCGCCGCCGCCAAAAGCTACGGCATCCACGTCGCCCGCCTCGCCGGCGTCCCCGGCAGCGTGGTCCGCCGCGCGCGCGAAGTCCTGGCCACGCTAGAGCAACTCAACGTCGACCTCACTGAGCGCGAACGTCCCACCGCCCGCGCCAACGGCCCAGTCCAGCTCACCCTCTTCGCCCCCGCCAGCGCCACGCTAGAGCGCCTGAAAGCCAGCGACCTGGATGCCCTCAGCCCACGTCAGGCCCAGGATCTGCTGTACGATTTGCAGGCAGCGGCGCGGCGGGAATAGGTGCACGGGGGCGATGACCGGGATGGAAAACGGCTCGACACCGAGGCCGGCCCGGAGGGCCGCGGTCCGGGTGACGGCGAGTCGATGGTTCGCCATAGAATGGTAGTGAGCGCCTGCGTGGCATGGTATTTTCCACCAAACTCATCCCCGAAGGCGAGGTCCAGCCAGAGCGACGGTTCCATTTCCAGAAGTGGCCCACCACTTGCCTGGTTCCGCCCGACGCTGGCCTGAGCAAGATCTTGGGCTTCACCTGGGAATGACCCTGGCCGGGTGGACAGGCGGCTGCGCAGCCCATTCCCAGGCTCGAATCCGCCCGCCCCCGTGCTACGACCTTGGGCATGTCGCCTATCGCTGTTGTTGCCGCCCTACCACCTTCGTGGTCCGGGGCGCAGGTGGTCTTCACGTCGGCGGGTCTGCCCCGTGCCCTGGTGACGGCCCTGCGCCGCCGTCATGTCAGTGAACCCGTAGTGGCATTGGATCCCCTCGGCCATCTGCCGGTCAGCGTGCTGATCTCGGCCCTGGCGCCGGACTGGACCTCGGCCTTGGCGATGCGCCGTCGCTGCGGCGTCATCGGACGGGCCCTGCTGGCGACCAAGCAGGATACCGTCGCGCTGCTGCTGCCCGCTGCCGTCACGCTCGCCGCCCTTGAGGCCATCGTCCTGGGCCTGACCCAGGGCATGTACGCCTGGGACCGCTATCTTCCCGCCAAGGCCACGCGCCTGCGTCGGTTGGTGCTGGTGCATCCGGGTGCTGATGCCGCTTGGCAGCGCGCCGCGCAGCTGGCCCTGCATGCGGCGGCCTGCGTGGCCGAATGCCGCGACCAGGTGAACACACCGGCAGAGGACTGCGGCCCGGACCATATCGAAGCAGCCGCCCGCGCGTGGGCGCGCGCCGCCGGGCTGAAGCTCACCCTCCATGACGAGGCGGCCTGCCGGCGCCTGAAGCTGGGCGCACTGCTGGCGGTGGGCCGGGCCAGCCATCGCGCACCGCGTCTGCTGGTGCTGGACTGGCCGGGCACGGCCAGTGGCCGGGCCAAACCCCTGGCCCTGTGCGGCAAGGGGGTGTGCTTCGACACCGGCGGCCTGGATCTGAAAACCGCCAAGGGCATGGAGCTGATGCGCAAGGACATGGGCGGCGCCGCTACGGTGCTGGCGGCGATGCGCATCCTCGCGGCCCGGCGCTGTCCACGGCCGGTGCGGGCCTATCTGCCCCTGGTCGAGAATGCCGTCGGCCCCGACGCCATGCGCCCGGGCGACGTGCTGACCGCAGGCGACGGCACCACCATCGAGGTGGGCAACACCGATGCGGAAGGGCGGCTCATCCTGGCAGATGCGATGGTGCAGGCCCGGCGCGATGGCGCGGCCGGACTGGTCACCGTCGCGACCCTTACCGGCGCGGCCTTGGTCGCCCTGGGCCGCATTCATGTGCCGCTCATGGGCACGCACGATGGCTTGGTGGGTGCCATCGAAACGGCCGCCCGTGCCACCGGCGAGAAGGTCTGGCGCCTGCCCCTGGATGATGAGCACCGTGCCAAGGTCCGGGGCATCGCCGCCACCCTCACCAACGATGGCGATGGCGAAGCCGGCTGCATCACCGCCAGCGCCTTCCTGGCCCACTTCGCCAAGGGCCTGCCCTTCGCGCATCTCGACATTTCGCCGATGTGCTGGATGACCCGTACCCATGACCTGGGCCCGGTGGGGGCGACCGGCGTGATGGTGTCGACCCTGGTAGCCGCGGTCGAGGCCTGGCGATGAGGGCGCTCCGCGGGTCGCTCCTGACGCTGGTCGCAATGCTGTCTGTCGGCTGCTCGCTGCGCGAAGCTTTCGAGCCCAGCGACGATGAGCGCGTGGCCCAGCTGGCCGACGCGGCGCGGGCTGAGCGCGCCGCCCTGGAAAACACCCTGGCCCGGGATGCGACCGTGGTGATCGATGCCTTGGATGCCGAGGTCGAAGCCATGGGCGATCAGGTGTCGGTGCACGGCGAGCTTGGCCCGGTGGTGGACGGCAATCGCCTGGTCACCGTGGTGGCCGGCCGCGCGGCCCTCCACTTGGAATTCATTGAGGTGCGCAACATCGTCCGCACCGACGATCCCGAGCGGCCCTTCGCCGGCACGGTCGAGATCGCCTCCACCCGCACCCAAGTGCAGGTTCAGACCGCACTGGTGGTGGCCGGCATCGCGCCTTCCGCAACATTGGCGCACCTGGAGCCGACGCTGGAATGGCCACCGGATCTCCCCGAGCCCATCCTGCCCAGCAGTCC
>JBBQTJ010000390.1:0-2747 GCA_038213315.1 Planctomycetota bacterium | reverse complement strand
GACCGTGGCCCGCCTGGCGGAAGAGACCACGCCCGACGGTCTGATCACCAGCAAAGTGGTGTGGCGCCTGCATGACGGCCGTGAGATCGAGACCGTGCGCATCCCCATGGGGGTGGGCGCGGACACCTCGTACACCCTGTGCCTGAGCAGCCAGGTGGGCTGCAAGATGGCCTGTTCGTTTTGCGAGACCGGCCTGATGGGCCTGGTGCGACAGCTCACGGCCGGTGAAATCGTCGCCCAGGTGGTGGCAGCCCGCGCGCTGCTGGGCTGGGAAGCGCGCAATCTGGTGTTCATGGGCATGGGCGAGGCGCTCGACAACGCCGACAATATTCTTCAGGCCCTGCACATCTTCACCGACAAGCGCGGCATGCATTACAGCCAAGAGCGCCTGACGATCTGCACGGCGGGCCATGCCGAGGGCTTGGCCAAACTCACCGCCCTGGGCTGGAAGCGGCTCAACCTGTCCATCAGCCTGAACGCCACCACCGATGCGCTGCGCGACAGCATGATGCCGGTGAACCGGCGCACGCCGCTGGCCAGCCTGCAAGCGCTGCTCGCCGCTTATCCCCAACGACGCAATTTCACCCTGGGGGTCAACTACTGCCTGATGCCAGGCCTGAACGACACCCGCGAGGACAGCCAACGCATCGCGGCCTTCTGCGCGCCCTTGGGCCGGGTGCTGATCAACCTGATCCCCTACAACCCCGGCAGCCGACCCCTGACCCGCGCCCCGGCAGAAGACGAAGTCGAAGGCTTCATCGCCTGGCTGCGCGAAGACGGCCTTCCCGTGCGCCGGCGGGTGACCAAAGGCCGCAGCATCATGGCCGCCTGCGGACAGCTTGGGGATCCATCGGCGCGCAAGGCCCGCTGACGTTCGCGGGCCTGATGCAGATCATCGGCAGGGCAGGTGGGACAGAATTCGATCTGCAACATTGTGGCGACGACCAGCGAGACATCTGATTGCCCCTGGGCGAGCTGGAGCTCGCCTCTCCGAGGTGCGGCCAGCGCGGATGCTGATTGCCCCTAGGCGAGCTGGAGCTCGCCGCTCCCAGGAACAGCCGCTCACAACATCCAATGCCTGGCCTCTATCCCTCCGCTGCCGGTGGGCGAGGCGAGTTCCTACTCGAAGCCCTACCGGCTCCTAGACTGGCTCCACCCACCGCTATACCACTCCACCTATGTCCACCTCCCCCATCGTCGCCATTCTCATGGGCTCCAAATCTGACTGGGAGGTCATGAAAGCTGCGGCCGTCACCCTGAGCACGTTCGGCATCCCCTACGAAGCCAAAGTCCTGTCCGCCCACCGGACGCCCAAGGAGGCCTGCGCCTTTGTCGAGGGTGCCGAAGGTCGCGGCATCAAAGTGATCATCGCCGCGGCGGGCGGTGCCGCTCATCTGGCCGGCGTCTGTGCGGCGCACACCCTGCTGCCGGTCCTGGGCGTGCCGATGGAAGGCTGGGCCCTTAAGGGTCTGGATGCCCTGCTGTCGACGGTGCAGATGCCGCCCGGCATCCCGGTGGGGACCCTGGCCATCGGCAAACCCGGTGCGATCAATGCCGCGATCTTCGCGGTGCACATCCTGGGCGTGGCCGACCCGGCACGCCGCGCGCAGTTGGCCGCCTATCGGGACGAGCAGCGGCAGAAGATCTTGGCCGAGACCCTGGTCTGACGCGGACCTGATGCGCATCCTCATCGTCGACGACGACCGCCTCAGCTTGCGGGTCCTGCAGGCCCTGGTGGTCCAGGCCGGCCATGAGGCGGTGTGCGCGAACGACGGCGAGGAAGGCTGGCAACGCTTCAGCGAGGGCGGCTTCAGCTTGGTGATCTGCGACTGGGAGATGCCCCGCCTGTCGGGCATCGACCTGTGCAAGCGCATCCGCGCCCATGCGGCCCGCGCCTACACCTACGTGATCATGGTGTCGAGCCGCTCAGACAGCGAAGATGTCGCCATCGGCGTCGAGGCCGGCGCCGACGACTTTCTGTCCAAGCCGGTCCGGCGAGGTGATCTGCTCACCCGCCTGCGGGTCGCCAGCCGGATCGTCGAACTTCAGCACCGCCTGGGCGAGCAGTTCCGCCAAGTCGAGCTGGCGAATGCCCGCTTCCACCGCGACCTGGCCGCAGCGCAGAAGGCACAGCAGGGCTTGCTGCCCACCCGTCTGCCAGTCGCCGAGGGGCTGGCCTTCGCCTGGCGGGTGGTGCCATGCGATGAACTGGCTGGCGACACCCTCAACATCGTCCGCCTGGATGCCCGCCACCTCGCCTTCCATGTCCTGGATGTCTCGGGCCACGGCGTCGCGTCGGCGCTGTTGGCCGTACAGGTCAGCCGTTATCTGAATCCCTCCCTGGGCGGACCCATCGCCCTGGCCGGGGCCGGTGCGCCCATGTCGCCGCTGGACGTGGCGGTGGAATTGAACCGCGTCTTCCCCGCGGATCCACGCACCCACCAGTTCTTCACCCTGTTGTATGGCGTGTACGACACCGCGACCCATCGGGTGCGGCTGGTATGCGCCGGCCACCCGCCGCCGTTGGTGCAACGCGCCGATGGCCAGGTCGAAGTGCCCGAGGCCTCGGGCCACCCGATCGGCCTGTTCCCCACCGGCACCGCCCGCTTCGGCGAACTGACCATCGACCTGGGACCCGGCGACCGCCTCTGGGCCTTCAGCGACGGCGTGACCGAGACCAGCGATGCCCAGGACCGGATCTTCGACACTGCCCAGCTCGCCGCCCTGCTGCCCCGCCTGGCCAGCGC
>JBBQTJ010000389.1:0-2754 GCA_038213315.1 Planctomycetota bacterium | reverse complement strand
GCGCCGGAGCGCTTCTCGTGGTAGACGGTTGAACGGCTGACCCAGCAGTGGATCCAGCTCATTGCCATCGCAGTCGCGCAGAGTGCCCTTGGGTAGCGGCAGACGTTCGATGGCCGAGGCCAGCCAGTCGGCGGCCTTCTGCCCATCATCGCGTACCTCTTCGGGCGGCACGTCCAGGGCCGCCGCCAGATAGCGCAACGCGCGCTGTTCATGGTTCTTGATCCCCAACGCCTTGTCCGGCGGGTCATGCAGGAAGGCGCGCAGGCAATCGATCCAATGGTCAGGAGACGGATTCATTGAGAAGACTCCGACAGGTATTCGCCAGGGTGCCAGGCGTTGGGTTGCGCCCGGTCAGAACAATCAGGAACGGAGCTCATCGCCGAACAACCATGATTTTCATAGGGGCCTGACAGTCGCGGACGCGATCCAGGAAAACGCCCAACTTGGCGCGTTGCTGCTGGAAGGCAGTGGCATCGCCGGCGTGCGCAACGAAATCCAGAAATGCGCCGTCCAAGAGCAGGGCAGACAAAGCATACTGGTCAACAGCCAGACGTGTCGCTTTGAGCATGATGGGCGAGGCCCGGCGATCGACCCATTGAGGTCCATCCTGGGCCGCGCCTTTACCCCGCGTATGGGGCAGGCCAAAACACCAGGCTTCCTTGTGGAGCTTGTCAGGACCCTTGAAGATTGCGTGCGCGGTATTCAGCAATTCGTGGTGTGTAAAGGCGCAGCGGGCGGTCTCTACCCGTGCGTGCCTACCTAGCAGTGAGCGGAGCACGGCCGAGCCGTCAACCGTGCGGGCAGGGACCCGGTCGAGCAGCCCGCCGAGGTGCGTTTGGACCTCGGCGGGGGACCGAGGTCTGCTTGCGACGGCGCCATCGCGATGGGCGGCTGACAACGATCCCCAGGACCGACGGTTGCGACTGCCGAGGCCACCAAACGCCAACAGCAGACTGAGGGCCAGTTCCACTTCGTACCGCTGCGGGTCTGTATGCGCAAAAATTTCCAGGTCGGCCGTCTGACCGGGGGCGAATCCTGGCCGAGCCTGCGTGTGGTTTCCCGTAGTCGCGCCCCGGCCGAGGCCGTAGCTTAAATAAAATTCGGCAGACCCAGTTCCGCCAGTCACCGTGGTGGTGCGTGGATGCGGCAACGTCGTTGAGCGGATGACGACACCGCGCTGGGGATGTGGAAGCTCCTTGGTTGGTAGGCTCCCCCATATTGCAGCCTCTGCGTTCCTGAGTCGTTCCAGATCCTGATAGCTCTGAGCCGCCCGCCACCACCACCGCAGGAGTCCGCGCAGCGAGGGAACGCGCAGTAACTCGTGCTCAATGTGGTGCTGATTCGCCCCCGCCAGGAACATCGGCGTATCGACCATCACGGTGATTCTGATCGGCGGCTGCCCGCTGGGCTGTGCCGGTGGCCGCTTCGGGTCACGTCCAACGAGATCGAGAATAGTGCTCATGGGCAATCCGCCTGCTGGGGTCGTGAAGGAGTACGGCTGGCTGGTTGGGCATCTGACAACCACGCCAGGTCGACCTGCCCCAGCCCGAAGACCGGTTGCTTGCCGATGTGCAGCAGCGGTGCCAGGGCCAGGATCGGGGCAAGCATGGGCAGGCTCTCACCAGCGATGATGACAGTGCCGGATATTCCGGTCATCTCGATGTGTCGCGATTGACGATTAGACCAGCGTCGGATGGTGCCCGCCTGCTCCGCATCGTTCCCGTGGTCCGAGGTCAGCAGGTCGGAGGCAGCGGCAAGGGCCTGATAGTCGACCGGGAGATCGCTGCCCACCAGCTGGCGATGCAATTGCCGCCAGCGGCGCAGAATGCTGCGGGCGATGGCGGGTGCCTGCAACGTCGTGCATTCCTCCTGGCGATCCATCAGCCGGCAGGGTGTGAGCGTCGTCAGGCGCAGCGCCGTGGCTTCGGGTGGCGGTGTCGGCCATGCCAATGACTCGACGCTCCACTCAGCGAGGGTGAAGGCCTGCCGAGAAGCCCCCAGCCCATGGGCGGCCCCGTCCCGCAGGACCTCTTCAAGGAGACTAATCGCCCATTCGGGCCAGGGTCCAAACAGCACATAGCGACCGTGCACATCGTCGCCAGCCTGGAGGTGGGACCGTGCATCCGGACATTGGAGCGTAAATGGGCCGGTGGCCACCGGCGATTGCCAGGCGACCTGCGGGTCGCCGATCGCCGCAGTGAAATCGGCACCCGCTGCCAAACCCGGCCAGGGCGGCGCCGGCGCGCCTGAAGCGACACGGCGCAACGCCCAGCCGCAAGCGCCGCGCAGCATGCTGCCCTTCCAACCCGGCACCGACATGCTCGTCGTCGCGGTGAGGCGCCAAGCAACCACAGTACACGTAAGGGTGGAAGGCGTCACTCTCTTGACCATAAGGCGGCCTGCATGTGGTAGCAAGAGCAGTTTAGAGAGCCAGCCCGCAGTGAATGGAAAATCAAATAGATGTCCCGCGACTACTACGCTGACCACCTATCGACAAACACCGTCTGTCGCCCTCACCAGAATGCATCGTCTTAAATTCCTAGTGGTCCTGGTCAGCCTGTCTGTAACTTATCCAATCGGTTTCTGGCGCGCTTGACCTTTTCGAGGATGTCGCCGGCCTTTGCAGTCCAGATGAATGGTTTGGGCTCGCGGTTGTGTTTTGCGAGGTAGTTGTCGATAGCGGTAATCAATTGGTCGACGCTGGCAAAGCAATCTCGCTTGAGTCGATTCTGCGTGATGTCGCGAAAGAATCGC
>JBBQTJ010000388.1:0-2757 GCA_038213315.1 Planctomycetota bacterium | reverse complement strand
ATCTGGGCTGGGCACGCAGGCGATGATGCCGCCGATGGTGTTGGTGATCGGCACCAGGATGCCGGGGTTGGCCGCATCGATACGGTAGGCATTGGCCACGCCGCTGACGTCGGAACACACGAACACGCTGCTGCCATCCGCCGTCCATGCCGGGTGGATCAGGCGGCCGCGCACCTGTGCCAGCACCGTGCGCTGGGTCAGATCGCTGAGGGTCGCCAGGATCAGGCGCGAGCCATTGGGGTCGGCCTCGACCCACGCCAGTTCTTCGTGGCCGGGGCGGAAGGTGGGATGCCAGGGCTGGTCCTGGGTTGGCGCGGTTTTCCAGCCTTCCCCAGAGAGTTGCGTACCATTGGATATCTGCACTGAATCCATGACGAGGCTTTGCTGGCCAGCCGGATCCAGGCGGATGGCGCAGACCTGCACCCCGACGCCCGCAGTGTGCCGGACATCGGGCTGGATCAGGCGTTCGCCTTCCAGCACGAGGTCCTCGCCGGCAAGCACCACGTGCACGCGCGAATGGTTCCAAGGATCGGTCGCCACCGGCTGTTCGGCCCAGACCTGCGTGCCGTCCGGCAGCGAGCGGACCTCGCCCATGCCCCACATGGGTTCACGGCCCAGGTCGAGTGTGCCGGCCGCATCGACCCGGCCCAGACGGGGCGGAGCGGCTGGCAGGTTCACGGCCATCAGCAGCTTGCCATCGGGCAGCCAGGCCGGTGCACCCAGGGCGGTGTCGGGCGGCGTCAGGCGCTTGGCCGCGGTCACCGCCTGTTGCCGCAGGGTCGCCAAGGCCTGTTGCTGCTCGGTGATCAAGTCGAGGCGGGCCTGTTCGATCAATTGCAGGTGACTGTGGCCAAGTACCGGCGTGGCGCCGCCGTTGAAGAAGAAGGGCCAGCGACCCTGCTGATTCGCCACCACATTCCACACGCTAGCGCTGGTGCCGTAGGTGCCTTCAAGCCACCGGGTGTAGGCCAAGCCGTACACGTAGATGGAATTTCCAAAGGGCCAAACCTGATAGGACTGGCGCCACGAGCCCACATCCGGTAACGCATTGGCGGCAACATCCAGGCGCCAGACCGTGTGCATCAAGGGATCGCGGCCCCGGCCGGCCCAGACCGAGGTGGGGTCCGCGTAGGCGGTTTCGGCCCACTGGGCCAGGCCTTCATGCCAGAACGGCGGCATGGTCACGTGGCTGGGCGTGGACAGGTAGGCGGCCAACAGCGACAGTGGATCGCTGGGATAGATGCGGCCGAAGATCGTCTCCAGCACCAGGCGGAAACGATTGGTCTGGCGGTTATTGGACAGGTGGTGGGCGAACTCGTGGATGAGCGTGCGGGCGCTCTCGTCGCCACCGGTAAACAGAGGGCTGCGCGGGCGCATTGGCGCGAGCTCGATCTGCACCAGCGGGAAGGGTACGACGGTACTGAAACCGTTGTGTTCGTCAGCGAAATCGCTGATCAAAAGGATCACATGGCCCGCGTCCCAGCCCGCATCCCGGGACATGCCGCTCAGGATCGCCTCGGCCTGGGCCGCCACCGGACGCAGCGCCTCGGCCTGCTCGGCGGGCACCAGCACGGTCAGGTGCTGAGTCTCGATGACTGACATGCGCTGGCCCGGTGGGATCAGGTCCTGGGCCGGCAAGGCCGCAGCGAGCGCCAGCAACAGTGCGGAGAGTGGACCAAGGATACGAGTGCGGTCAGCAGCGGGCGTTGCACTCCACACTGCCCGGACGACGTCCGGGCTCATATGCCAAAGAACCAGCACAGCGCCTGCATCAGCCACTTCTTGTCGGCGAGCTTGCCCGCTTTCATTAGCTTGCGGTGCGCCTTGATGCGCTCGGCCAGGGTTGAGCGCACCCACAGGGTCAGGCGCAGCATGAGGATCGCATTGAGCGGCGCGAGGCAGGCGCCGATCAGCGCTAGGCCCAGATAGCCGGTATTGCTGAGCCGGCTCTGAAACAGCACCGGTTGTTGGGCGCACCACTGGGCCAAGGGTTCGGCCCAGGTCCCCAGGGCCACGGCCGGGCCCATCAGCGCCAGGGACACCAGCTTGCCCACCAGCATGAACGCGAAGACCGACCCCAGGTGGCAGTTCACCACCAGGGCGATGAGCAGCAGGCCGATGCCCAGCGGAGCCGGACCCCAGGCCAAAGGCCAGATCGCCAGAAAGCCCAGCGCCGTGCCCAGGAAGGCGCCGATGGTCACCTGCCAGGGCGCGGCTTCGCTGAAGATCGCCCGCACCATGCCACGCAGCAGCTTGTAGATCAGGAACATGGTGGCCTCACTTCCCGAACAGGTTTTTGAGGCCGTCGGTGGCCTGTTTGGCGGCGGGATTCTTGTCTTCAAGTTTCTTCAGTTGCTTGTCGGCCTCGGCGCCGGCCTTGTCCTTGGCGTAATTCACCGCCGCGTCCTTGACCCCGCCCTTCAGCACCTCGTCCACGCCGCTGTCGGTGATGGTGGGCGCATAAAGCACGCCGCCGAAGGTCACCGGCCAGGTGATCGGCTGGCCCTTCAGGGCATTCACGTAGGTCGCGACCTTCTGCGCCTCGCCACCGGCCGCCGCCGTCGGGGTCAGCTTCAGGCCCGTGACGGTGGCCGTCATCGTACCGGCCAAGTCCCAGTCCTTCCAGGTCAGCGGCAGTATCAAATCGGCGGAACCGGTGGGACCGTAGGGCGCCAGGCTGTCGCCGGCGATGCGCTGGTCGGCGAGCAGGGCGAGGGGGAAGGTCGGCGCCTTGATGATCAAATGTCCGGTTTCGTC
>JBBQTJ010000387.1:0-2779 GCA_038213315.1 Planctomycetota bacterium | reverse complement strand
CGAAGCCTTCGATCTGGCTGATGAGGCGATTCTGCTGCATCAGGGCGGCATCCTCGCCCGGGGTCGACCATGGGATGTGCTCACCCCGGAATTGATCCGTAAGGCCTATGGCGTCGAGTTGGTGGCCGGCGGCGGGTTCGGCTACCGGATGGGCACGGCTACTTCGCAAGACCGCTGAACGGCCTGCCGAAGCTGCGCTTTGACATCGCGACCCGATGACCTCGCGACCGCGTGCTGCTATCTCCGATACGGCAGCCACAGCCCGCCCGGCTGGTCGTCCCAGTTACCGCCGGCGTACAGGCTGTTCCATTCGGGGTCCTGGCCGTTCCAGGGGGCGGCATAGACATTGCCGATAGGGTTGATGGCGAACATGCGGCGACCCGTCGACTCGTCCACGGGCCAGGCATAAGCGATGAACGAGCGTTCGCGCTGGTCGGTGCCCTCGGCGGGCAGGGGCTCGGCTTGATCCCCGACGGCGCCATCCGCTCCGTCCGCCAGGAAAATGGCGAAGCGATAGCCGTTCACCACCGCGTCCGGCTCAGCAAACTGTGGGTTCAACAGGCTCAACGTGATCCCCGCGTCAGGACCAACGTTGCGGCCACCGGCCAGCTCGGGTAGGAACCCGTACTCGCCGATATTGTCCTGGTCCACATCCATGTAGCCACCGGCCTGGAATTGGATCTCGGCAGGAAATATGCCTGACTTCAAGGTTGTGGCCGCGGCCGCTTCGTTGGCGGTGGTCCGGCTTTCCAGCAGATTCGGGATGGCAATGGCCGCGATGACCCCCGGCATGAAGCCCATGCCCAGCAAGCCGCGAATTTCGGTCATCTGCCCGCCGGCGGTGGCGCCGGCAACGACATAGCCAGTCGAAGCCTTGGCGGCCAGGCGGCTGAGGGCCTGAGCGATGGCGGTCTTCTGCTTGGGCTCAAGGTTGGGCACCATGGCCAGGGCCAGGCTGGCGAACGACGAGATGGTGCGCAGCACCGCCGGTGTATCGCTGGCGCCGATACAGTTGGCCTGGGCCGGGGCCTTGCTCAGGGCCAGAGCGCCCGCGGCGCTGTCGCTCCAACCATTCGGCGCACCGGTCGCCCACTGGTCCGAGAAAGCGGTATCGCTGGTCAGCAGCCAATGGCCCTGGTCGCGCATGATCACGATGGGCAGCGGCACATTGGGAATGGGCACGATCGCGGCCTCGCCCATGGCGGGCATGGCGGTGTCCACTTCCTGCAGCATCCGCTCGACCACCTGGTCGAGCGCCGGTCCACGGGGGATGGCGATGGTGATGGTCGGGAAGGGCGCGCCTGGGGCGATCGCCATCAGGACCGTGCCATTGAGGTCGGCCAACACCTCGTCCAGCGTGCAGGCCAGGCCCGCCTCCTGGAAGGCGGACTCGGCCTGTTGCTCGATCATGGCCACCATATCGACCTCGGTACCACCCTTGGCCTTGGCCATGGCCGCCGCCTGGACGCGCAACTGTTCCTTCATCATCACCCAGTACGCGGGGGCATCAAAGCCGAAGCCGCCAGCCATCAGGGCCTGCGCCGGCAGGCGCGCCAGTACCGCGCGATCGATCGGGAGCAGATAGGGTGGCACCGCCGCCGAGCTGGTCATGCGGTCGAGCATGCCCTCGGGCAACAGGGTGCTGTCCCAGGTAATGCGGCCCAAGTAGGGTTTGAGTGTGTCCAGCTGGCTGGTGATCAGTGCCGCCATCTCCGGCGTCAGCGCCTCGTCGAGGGCCTTCATGCCGGCCGTCATATCGGCGTTCAGATGGAAATCCGACACGCTGGCGGCCACCGCCGGCACGGTGCCGATCGGCTCCCCCAGGGCGAGTGCCAGGCGCGTGCCGAAGCGTGCAATGGTCACGGGGAAGGTGGCCTTGGCCGGCACGTACGCGACATCCGCGCCGGCGACCTCAACGCGCTCGAAATCCTTGCCGGCGGCTGCAGCCATCTTGTCCAACACCGCGGTCGCCAGCGGACCCAGGTCGACGGTGGCCTGCAGACGCGGGATGGGGAACTGGTCACCCTTGCTGAGCCCGGTCAGCACCATTCGTGCATCTTTGATCGCAGCCAGCACCTCCAAGGGCGAAAAGCCCAGTTCCTTCTCGGCCTTGTCCAAGCCTTCGCTCAGCTTGTCCCGCAGCGGGGCCATGGCGGGGTCCTTCCATACCAGGGCAAGGATGCTCGCCTCCCAGTGCTTGGTCAGTTGCGTCCCGTCGGCCAGGCGCGCCTCCATCAGCGGCAAGGTCGCCTCGCCAGCACTAAGACCGGCGGCAAGCAGCAGCGTGGGGACAAGGCGGAAATACGTCATGAGGATACCCTTGGTGGAATGCGGAACGGTGCGCGGACGCGGTAAGAACACAACGGCCGATCGGGTCTGCTCGGGGGCTTCGTCCCTACGGCCTCGCGGCCTGAGCAGTCACTGCCGATCTTGCTGCTCAGCGGCCAGACGCGACAATTCCGACCCTGCGGGGATGGCGATCCACATGCGCCTGACCCCCCAGCGCCTGGCGTTCTGGTGCGTGACAAAGCGTAAATCCAGATGGATGATCCCCTTTTTCGCGCTCTGCCGCATGGCCCCGCCGGTGTCATCAACCAGGGCATAGCCGTAGCCCGGTACCATCATCCAGGTGTTTTTAGGCACCCACGACAGACGCCCTGCGGCGATGCCCCAGGGGTTCTCGTAGGCATTACGCCCGCTGGCGGTGATCCCGTCGTTCTTCCCGCAGCAGATCGTACAGGGACAATAGCCGGTGGTTTGGGCGAAGGCCCAGACCATG
>JBBQTJ010000386.1:0-2792 GCA_038213315.1 Planctomycetota bacterium | reverse complement strand
CGTTTGTTCAGCTCCTTGTAGAACGGATTTCCGTGGCCGTCGTTGCGCTTATTGCACCATGCGATGCCTCCGTCCCGGTCCAGGTAGCGGAAGACCACGCGAGCACTGGTCGGGTCGGCGCTATGCATGCGCAGCTTCCCCTGCGCCGCCACGCTGAATCCGCTGTAGGTACCCCCGTTGTTGGACTCATGAAAGAGTCCCGAGTAGTCCTTCCAGCTGGTCGCGACGAAAACGTCCTTGGTCAGAGGCCGTTCCGCCGTCCCGAACTCCACCGTCCCGTCGATGCCCTGATCGTTGAGGTTGAGCTTGTTCTGGAACTTGCCCCAAGTGGCACCGGACATGAGCTGCAGGGTGGCATCCTTCATCACCCAGTCTCCATTTCGGGTGTCTGCCATCATCGCGCAGTCGGGGCCCAGGATGGTGGTGCCGGAAAAGCACCAGAACTTATCCCGGGATATGATATTACCCAGGAATTCCACTGAGGCGCCGGGGTCCTTCTTGATGAAGATGTACTGAGCCAACTGGTAGCCGCCATAGTCCCAACTGCCCGAGCGGACGATCTTGAATCCTTCCGGATCGCAGTTGCTGTTACGCGCCCAGGCGCGTCGCCATTCCTTGGTGATCAGCTCCCCGATCGGCGGGCGGTCCAGGAAGATGACGGTATGGAACGGACCGACGAAGGTACCTTCTTTGACCGCAGTGACCTGGACGCGACCACGCTCGTGGATCCAGACATTGCCCTGGATGCGCATCCTATGGCACAGGAGTTGGGCGTGATTTTCGGCCGAAACATGCCGGAAGGAGACATCACCGGCAGTGACCTGGTAGGATTTCCCCTCTTCGACGCCGGGAAGGATGAGGTCGGTGTCGAGATCCCAGAGCTGGCCGTCCAAGGGCGCGCCGAGGACCAGCCAATTGCCGGCGTCTGCGCCATTAGCGACCATGCATTTGACCTTCCCCTGCGAACTGTCGTAGGTCCCGTTCTGGGGCTGTCCGCCCAGGTTCTTCCACACCATCAGGCGCTTGGGCGGTGACCATTTCTGGGTGGCATAGGCCGGTTTCGGACCCTTGTCGGGGGCGGCATCAAGCCAGCCGTTCCAGTCCAGGTTGATCTCCAGGTCCTCGGGCGTCAGCGCGCGCGGCGCTGAGACCTTGACCGGTTTCTTATCCTTGGTGTAGCTGGCGACGAACTCCTTGCGGAAGCTTTTGATCGTGCCCAGGCCCGGCGAATAGACGATTAGGTGGGCGTCCAGTTCGGCGGCCAGCTGGCCCTGCACCTTGCGCCCGTCGACCAGCACGAGTTCGGTGGGCGTGAGGACCAGTTCGGCGGCGCTGGCGGCGGCGACCAGACAGGTGAGCAAGGTCAGGGTGAAAATGCGGGGGCATGACATGGCGAGCTCCTTCAATGTGCTTAAACGAATATATTTAGCGCATGTGACCAGACAAGTAGGCCGGACAGGATGCGCCAGTGCCACAGGACGAAGCCTCGCGATCTCGCAGAGGGCCGGATGAGTGAGTCCTGCGCTCACTAAGATGCAGTCATGTTGTTGAAATCGCCTATGATTCTCCGCCCGGTCAGCCCCCCATCCAGTGCCAACCTGGACCCTTGGTGGCGCCCACCCCAAGGTCGAGTAACCTGAGTCCATGGCCACCATCAGGGACATCGCCAAGGCCGTCGGAGTCCAACCGGCCACCGTGTCCTATGCCCTCAACGGCAAGGGCCGCCAAAACCGCATAAGTGATCAGCGTGTGCAGCAGATTGAGGAGATGGCGAGGCAGCTCGGCTACCGGCGTAATGCCGCTGCGGTAGCGGTGAAGCAGGGCCGATTCGGCACCATCGCACTGCTCGTTTCCGCCCAGGCGACCTTTGAGCACGTGCTGCCTATCCTTGATGGCGTCGGCGACAGGATGGATGACCATGATCTCCACCTGCTCTTTTCCCGCGTGACGGCGGAGCAGCTGGCCAGCCGCGCCGGCTTCCCTCGCCTGCTGCGGGAGATCTCCTGCGACGGGATGCTGCTCATGGATGGCCTGGGCCTCCCTCCGGCCCTGGTCGAGAGCCTCGCCAGCAGCCACATGCCGGCCATCTGGCTCAATTTCCGAGCCCGGTCGGACTGCGTGCATCCGGACGATTTCGACGCGGGGTACCAGGCCGGAAGGTGCCTGCTCAAGCTCGGGCACCGCCGCATCGCCTATGCGCATTACGACGTCTCCGCTACCCGTGAGGCCGACCTCGCCAAGGCCCATTACAGCGTCCGCGACCGGCCGGCCGGCTGCGCCGCCGCCCTCAAAGAGGCCGGCCTGCCGCTGCTGCCGGGTCCCCGCAACCTGATCGGCGACCTCACCTTCCCCGCCCGCCTAGCCGCCGCCGAGCGTCTGCTCAGCCAAGAGCAGCGGCCTACCGCGATCTTCTGCTACCACGCCAATGATGCCGAGGCCTGTCTGGTGGCCGCCAACCGGCTCGGTCTGCAGCTGCCCAGGGATGTCTCACTGATCTGCTGCGCCCATCAGCCCTGGCGAGCCCTGGATACGATGCTCACCACCCTGGTGATCCCCTGCCGGGCCCTGGGGAACGCCGCCGTCGACCGGCTCCTCTTGAAGGTGGCCAATCCCGACGGGTCCTTGCCACCCGTGGCCTTGCCCTTCAGCAGGGTGGATGGGTCGAGCTGCCAGGCACCGACCTGATCCGCTGGAGCCGTCGACAGCAGGCATGTTCAGCATCAATTTAGAATAGTTCACCAGCGTGCCGGCGGCTGGCGCAGGCGCTGCACCCAGCTCAGGGTGCCGCAGGC
>JBBQTJ010000385.1:0-2863 GCA_038213315.1 Planctomycetota bacterium | reverse complement strand
AGTTTGCTGAAGTCCATGGTGATCAGCGCGCCGGCTTCTTGGTGGTGGTCGTGGTCGGCTTCTTGGTGGTCGTGGTCGGCTTCTTGACCCCGCTCACGGCCGACTTGCTGGCGGATTCGACGATGGCCCGCTGCTGTGCGGCAAGCTTGAGCTGCTCGTCGATCTGGCGCTGGCGCTGGAATTCGGTGGCGACGGCCGGCTTCAACTGGCGCTGGACCTCGTCGGAGAGGCGCATGTCGAAGGCCTGCTGCACGGCGACTTCGACCCGCTTCTGAATCTCGGCATTGATGCGGGCCAGTTCCTGCTTCTTGTCTTCCTCACTCTGACAGCCAGAGAGGACGAGAGCCGCTGCGGCGGTGGAAACGAGGACGGCGTGGCGGATCATACGAGTTCCTTGACGGTGGTGGCGGCAGCGATGGTGACAGCGGGCAGGCGACGTTCGGCGACTTCGGTGCCCAGGCGGACAGCCAGATCAGCGAGGGTGAAGGTGCCGAGCTTGTCCCCGGCCTGATTCTGCAGGGCCAGGGTTCCGCCGGCAACTTCAGCTTCGCCAGCGACGGCGAAGTAGGTCACGCGGGCATTGCGGGCCTCGCGGATCTTGGCCCCCAGCTTGTCCGGCTTTTCATCGACCGACACGCGCAGGCCGGTGGCGACCAAGGTGGCCTGGGCCTGACGGGCGTAGGGGATCTGGGCGTCGGTGATCGGCAGGATGCGCAGCTGCTCGGGGGCGAGCCAGAGCGGGAACTTGCCTTCGAAATGCTCGATGAGGATGCCGATGAAGCGCTCCAGTGAACCGAGGATGGCACGGTGCAGCATCACGCAGTGATGCTTCTGACCGTCCTCGCCCACGTAGGTCGCGTCCAGGCGCTCTTTGCTGGGCATGTTGGGGTCGAGCTGGATGGTGCCGCACTGCCAGCCGCGGCCGATGGCGTCCACCAGAGTGAACTCCAGTTTAGGGCCATAGAACGCGCCTTCGCCGGGATTCAGACCGTACTTCAGGCCGGCGGCCGTGACGGCGCGGCCCAGGGCGGCCTCGGCCCGGTCCCAGCTTTCATCGCTGCCGACGCGCTGGTCGGGCCGGGTCGACAGCTTGACGGCGATGCTGTCGATGCCGAAGCCGAAGTCGGCGTACACCTCGGTGAGCATGCGGCAGAACGACGCCACCTCGGCCTCGACCTGATCCTCACGACAGAAGATGTGGGCATCATCCTGCACGAAGCCGCGCACGCGCATGATGCCATGCAGCGCGCCCGAGACTTCGTTGCGGCAGCACGAGCCGAACTCGGCCATGCGCAGGGGCAGGTCGCGGTAGCTGCGCAGACCCTGATTGAAGATCAGGATGTGCCCAGGGCAGTTCATCGGCTTGATGGCGAAGTCGCGCTTCTCGGATTCGGTCGTGAACATGTTGTCACGATACTTGTCCCAGTGGCCGCTGCGCTCCCACAGGCTTTTCGCCATGACCGAGGGGGTGTGCACCTCGACGTAGCCGTTGGCGCGCTGTTTGGCGCGCATGTAGTCCATCAGGCCGACGTAGATCGACCAGCCCTTGGGATGCCAGAACACCTGCCCTGGATTGTCCTCTTCGATGTGGAAGAGGGTCAGCTCTTTGCCCAGGCGGCGGTGGTCGCGGCGCTTGGCCTCTTCGATGCGTGCGAGGTGCGCCTTCAGGGCCTTGTCGTCGGCGAAGCAGGTCCCGTAGACGCGGGTGAGCTGATCGCTGGTCTGGTCGCCGTGCCAATAGGCGCCGGCTACCGACATCACCTTGAACGCGCCCAACACGCCGGTGCGGGGCACGTGCGGGCCGGCGCACAGGTCCTCCCACGCGCTGCCCGGTTCGCCGGTGGTGTAGAAGCTGAGTGAGGTTGCGCCCTTGGCGATGGCGCGCTCGGCGTTGTCGAGCTTGTAGCGGTCGGCGGCGGTGCGGGCCAGGCCGGAGGCGCAGTCGTAGTCGCGGCGCACGAAGGACCGGTCGGCCTTGACGATGGCGGCCATGGCCGCTTCAATCTTGGCGAAATCCGCATCGGTCAGGCTGACAGCCTTGCCGTCGGCGCCGACCACCGCCATGTCATAGAAGAAGCCGTCGTCGATGGCCGGGCCATAGGCCAGGCGCGTCTGTGGCCACAGCGAGCAAATCGCCTCGGCCAGGACGTGGGCGCAGGAATGGCGTAGCAGGTGGAGGGCGTCCGCGTCGTCGCTGCGGGCGGTGACGATGGTCACCGTGGCATCGGCCGAGAGCTGGCGATCAAGGTCCAGCAGCACGCCGTCGGCCTTGATGCCGATGGCTTTGCGGGCCAGACCGGGGCCGATGGCCTCGGCAACGCCGCGGCCGGTGACAGGTGCGGGCAGGTCGAGGACGTTGCCGTTGGGAAGCGTGAAACGGGGCATGGGATCGCTGGTTCGGAGGTGGCGCGGACAGGCGGAAAGGTGCGCGACTACCGAGTTCGACCCATGACTGCCTCCGTGCTGGCGAGCGGCGCAGCCTATCTGCATGGGGGACGGCTCAAGAGGGGAATGAGGGTGGAATGCTTGAATGCTCTAATGCTCGAATGCTTGAATGCTCGAATGCTGGTTGGCACATCGGGTCAGAGGTTGTGTCCGCGTTTGCTGGGGTTGGCCTGATGATCAGGAACAAGGCCTGGGGTTCATGAGGTGTTTCTCATGTCCTGCCTACCCGGGACGGCGGCCGAGCGTGACAGGGGGGAGAGCAAACCTCCCTGGGCGCGGGTCGCCGCGGTGAGGTAGGATGCTTGGGCAACACCTGTTGCGCTGGTTCATCCGCGCCATCAACTCACCGCCCACCATGGCCCTGTTCAGTCGCAAAGCTCCCGAACCTGAACCGCCGCCCGACCCCGTCGAGCTGGGC
>JBBQTJ010000384.1:0-2865 GCA_038213315.1 Planctomycetota bacterium | reverse complement strand
TTTCACCGGGACGATGGTCCGCGGAGATGGGCGAATGCCCGATTGGTGCGGTACGCCGATGACTTCGTCATCCAGGCGAGGTACATCAGCGACCGCTTACGGGCGTGGGTGGAGACGACGGTGGAAGGCCGCTTCGGCCTGACGATCAACCGGACCAAGACCTCGGTGCGCCAGGTGACCCCTGACCGCACCGACGGCCTGGACTTCCTGGGCTACCGGATCTGGCACGCCCCAGGATTCCTCCGGCCTGGAGAGCGCTACCTGACCGCGAATCCAACGCCCAAGGCGATGGCCGCAGAACGGGAGAACCTCCGGAAGATCATCAATCCACGGATGAACTGGATGCCGATCCGCATGCTCATCAACCGGGTCAACCGGAAGACGGCAGGGTGGAACGTCTATCACCGGCAGGGACGACCCTTCCGGCAGTTCTACCAGATCAACACCTTCGTCGAATTACGCCTGATCAGTCACCTGCGTCGACGCAGTCAGCGACCCTACCGACCACCGGAGGGGATGACATGGTGGCAACACCTGACCCAGCAACTCGGCTGGAAACCGCTGAAGCTCCACCGACAGCCAACCGATGAATCACATGGGAAAGCCGGATGCGGGAAATCTGCCAGTCCGGTTTGACGAGAGGGGTGGCGACGGTGTAGGCCGCGCCATCCCTACTCTACGTGCTCAGTGTGAATCCCATCGCCAATTTTAGGGTGAGGGGACTTTGATAATCAAATCTTCACGCCACCTTCATCACCCGCCCCACCTTGCCCCGCCACCATCCTCACCATCTTGGGGCCTTCCAGGACACCACTATGGCCAAGAAGTATACCCTCGGCATCGATCTCGGCGGCACCAAGATCCACGCTCTTGTGCTCGATGATGAAGGCGAGGTGAAGGGCTTCCACCGCACCGAAACCAAGGCCGATGAGGGCTACCGTGCGGTGGTTGAGCGCCTGAAGACGGTGGCCGAGGGCGCCCTGCTAGAGGCCGACCTGGGCTGGAAGCAGATCCGCGGCGTGGGTCTGGCGGTGCCCGGTGCGATTGACCCAAGCCTGGGCCTGGTGCACCTGGCCGCCAACCTGGGTTGGTCGCAGAAGCCGGTGGGTCAGGACCTCTCGTGCCTCCTCGATAGGACGGTGACGGTGGGCAATGACGCCAATCTGGGCGTCCTGGGCGAGACCATGCATGGCGCCGCCAAAGGTGCGAAGAACGTGGTCGGCCTGTTCATGGGCACGGGCCTGGGTGCGGGCGTGGTGATCCGCAAGCGCCTGGTGAACGGGCGCAGCGGCCTGGCCGGCGAGATCGGCCATATCCAGGCGCCCTTCGGCAATGCCATGTGCGGCTGCGGCAAGCGCGGGTGCCTGGAAACCGTCGCCAGCAAGACCGGCGTCGCCCGTATGCTGGGCGAGGCGATCAGCCGGGGCGAGGCCTGCATGGTGAAGTCCAAGGGCAAGCTGAAGTCGAGTGAACTGCGTGAGGCTTTTCGCAAAGGTTGCCCGGTGACCGTGCACGCCATCCAGCAAGCGGCCGAGGCCTTGGCCTGGGGCCTGGTCACCATGGCGCACGCGGTGGATCCAGACGTCTTCGTCCTGGGCGGCGGCATGATGGAGGCCCTGGGCGACGACATGCTGCCCCTGGTCATCCGCAGCATGGGCGAGCGCAGCGTCTTCCTGCAGCGCAGCCCGCCAGAAGTCCGCCTGGCCGCGCTGGGCGATGATGCAGTCGCGATCGGTGCTGCCGCACTGGCTGAGCAGGAGGCTTGATATGTCCGATGCCCTGACCCGTATCCATCGCCCCGATGAGGATCTGCCCCGGGCCCGGCGCAAGCCGACGGCGGATGGGCCGCGGCCGGTGGCGGTGGTCGATTGCGGGACCAGCTCGGTGCGCGCCTTCCTGGCCGAGATCCACGGGGCCAAACAGCGCATCCTTGAAGATCTGTTTTATCCTATCGATCTGACCCCGGGCTTCACCGGCGGCAATCTGGACCACGCGGCCATGACCGGCGTGGTCGAGGCCTTCCAGGCGGTGCAGAAGGCCGCCGCTGGCTATGGCATCAAGGACATCCGCGCTGTCGGCACCAGCGCCCTGCGCGAAGCCGCCAACAGCGACGTGCTGATCGAGCGCCTGCGTCTGGCCACCGGCATCGAACTCGAGATCATCGAATGCAGCGAGGCGGCCCGGCTGTATTTCGAGGCCCTGCGCCTGCTTTTGGAGAAGCTCAAGCGCAAGCTCACCGGTGACACGCTGATGATCGACATCGGCGGTGGCAGCACCGTGGTCAGCCTGATCCGTGACGGCAAGCTGGTCCACACCGTGGACGAGCACTACGGTGCGGTGCGCTGCAACGAGCTGTTCAAATCGTTGAAGGACAATCGCGACTTTGCTATCACCATCGACCGCTTCGCATTTGGTGCCGCGCGCATGATGATGGGGCGACTGCCACCGATGAAGGTTGCCAACCTGGTGGTGACCGGCGGCGAGGTGCGCCGGCTGGTGTCCCTGGTGGCGCGTGACCAGGGCCTGATGACGCCGCTTGAGGCGGCCGCGGTCGATCGCTGGTTCGCCGCCATGAGCCGCCTGACCCCCATGGCTAGGGCCGAGGCCTGTGGGACCGATGAATCCGGCGCCGCCCGGCTGCTGCCGGCGGCCTGCCTGATCCGCCACTTGGCGAAGGTCTCGGGCGCAAAACTGGTGCAGGTGCCGCAGTTCACCCTGCGCGACGGCCTGCTTGCCGACCTGCTGCCCGGCGCCCAGGGGCCACACCATCTGGACGATGGTCATCTCATCGCTGAGGCCAAGCAACTGGTCAGCCGCTATGGCGGCAACCTGTCGTACGCCGAAAACACCGCCAGCCTGGCGGTG
>JBBQTJ010000383.1:0-2891 GCA_038213315.1 Planctomycetota bacterium | reverse complement strand
CCGGTGGGCAGGGCCACATTGGTGGCGGTGCAGCGGGCGATGGAGACGGTGCGCAGGAAGCGCGTGCGCTCCATGGGGTTGATCACCGACCAGGCCTCGCCAGCGGCACCGGCGCGGGCGGTGCGGCCGATGCGATGGGTGTAGGCCTCGGCGCCCATGGCCAAGCCCAGGTTGAACACGTGGGAGATGCCAGGCACATCGATGCCGCGGGCGGCGACGTCGGTGCCCACCAGCACCGGCAGGTGGCCGGCGCGGAAACGCGACAGAACGCGCTCGCGAGCATCTTGCGTCAGTTCACCGCTGATGCCGGCGGCTTCGATGCCTTCGGCGGCAATGGCGCGCACGGTGGCCTCGACGTCTTCACGGGTACGCACGAAAACCAACGCGCGGGGTGGTTCGAGCAGGTGGAGCAGCCGGGCCAGGGCCGAGCGCTCTTCGCCGCGCTTGGCGATGACGAACTTCTGCGGCACGTGGCTGGCGCCGGTGCCCACATCCAGGCGCACGGTGCGCGGGTCTTCAAGCCAGGCGCCGATGGCGGCCTGCACGGCGGGGGGAAATGTGGCGCTGAAGCACCAGCGGGCGACTTCTGGGCCAAGATCTTTGACCAAGCGCTCAAGATCCTCGCGGAATCCGAGGTCCAGCATCTGGTCGGCCTCGTCCAGCACGATGATGTCCGCATCCGGCACCAGAGCGCCAGAGCTGAGCAGGTCGCACATGCGGCCGGGGGTGCCGATCACGATCGGAGCGCCACGCCGCATGTCACGGATCTGCGGACCAGGGGGCAGGCCGCCGACCAGGACGGCCGCCTTGCCTTCGCCAAGGAGGCTCACAGCTTCACGGGCGGCCTGCTGGGCCAGTTCGCGAGTCGGGCAGACCACCCACACCCGAGTGATTTCGCCGGCAGCGATGCGCTGGGCCAGAGGTAAGAGGAAGGCCAAGGTCTTGCCTGAGCCGGTGCGGGCCTGCGCCAGCAAGTCCCCGCCGGTCAAGCCCAGAGGGATCACGGCCGCCTGGACAGGGGTTGGCAAGGTGATCTGCCGGTCGGTGAGCTTGGCCACCAGGCTGGGCACCAGGCCGAGGGCGGCAAACGTAGTCGTAGGGGTATCAGTCATGAGAGGCTCCCGCCAACGGGCGGCCGCTGGTGTGTGAGCAGTCCATCAGGGGGCCAGGGGAGTCAACTAAGTTTCGCGTTGCGGGCCGCGCAATGTCGGTTTGCACACGACAGTTTCAGGTAAATCGCCGCGTAATTCCGCCGCCACGCGTGCAGCGGGGCAGTTCGAAACTTCTCGCCCCTGCGCCTGGGTCAGGCTTTCGCCCGGAAAAGCCCGGCGTGCGTTTCGCGTAGCAGGGCGCGTACGTCGATGCCGGCAGGCGCTTTCGCGGGATCGACCTTGGCGATGGCGTCGTCGGTGGCATAGCCGCCCGGGAACCAGTGGCCCTTGGATTCGAGCATGTTGTAGCGGTACAGGCCGAAGGCTTCCATCCCGTAGCACTTCCACAGCCGGCGGAAGCGCAGCACCTCGGGGATGTTGATGCCGCTGGGATCGTTGTGGTATTCCCAGCCTTCCCAGGCGCTGATCGGATCGGTGAGGATGCGCGCGTTGAGGGCCTGCTCGATACGCGCCTCGGCGGCGGTAAGGGGCACTGAGACCGGGAAGATGCCCAACATTTCGGTAATGTGTGCGGCCTCGGTCATGCCGAAGGTCAGGGTCTGCACCTGGGGCGTACGCAGGCACCAGCGGGCATTGAATTGGATGGGGGTAAGGGGCGCGCACTGCTCGCGTAGCAGCGCGGGGGGAGTGAAGAGCTGGCCGCCCTTGTCGTTGGGCGAGATGATGAATACGCCCATGTCTTGTGCGGCGGCCAGTTGCACGGCCGCAAGATTCCGCTGAAAAAAGTAGTAGTAGTGCAGGTTCACGAAGCTGAACAGGCCGGTGGCAATGGCCTTGCAGATCACCTCGACCGGGCCGTGAGTGCTGAAGCCAACGGCGCCGATCAGGCCTTCCGCCTGCATTTTCAGGAGTTCCTCGACCGGCCCGCCCGCAACAGTGGCCGTGCGGCAGAGCTCATCATTGTTGATGCCGTGCCAGCCGTACAGGTCGATGTGGTCGGTCTGCAGGCCTTTGAGCTGTTCCTCGACCGAGCGTCGGGCGTCGGCGGCGGTGGCGGGCCCACCCTTGGTCATCAGGTGGTAACTGCTGCGGGGGACGCGCAGTTCCTGGTTGAGCACCTGCCCGTAGCAGTGCTCGCTCTTCCCGTAGCCGTGCGCCGTCTCGATGTGGTTGATACCGGCATCCAGGCCCTGGCGGGTCATCGTCATGCACTGTTCGATCATGTCGCGCGGCACTTGATCACGGGGCGCTTCCCAGCCATGGACATAGCGCATCCCGCCCAGGGTGATCACGCTGAGCTGCTGCTCCGTCTTGCCGAAACGGCGATACTGCATGGGCTGCTTGACATTGCGGATGGGGGTAGGCATGGCACGCATGGTCGATGATGGCGATGCTCTGGTCAACGGGCTATGGCATCGACGTCGCGGATGCGTGGCTGTCCACCATACCCCATACCCCATCAACCATACCCAGGCGCTACGCCTAAGGTTCTCGCCGCATTCATCCTCCCTTCATCAGTGCACCGACAGTCAGCCCCATACGGACGATCGGTGAACGTCGCCGAAGGAACCGGTGAGCACCACCCGAGCTGCGGAAGCCCGGGTTTTTTTATTGGTAGACGGGCCCAGAAACCTCAGCCCTCGTGCTGCCGTGCGGCCAAGGCGCTCAGCCCCTGCATCAGGAAGGCACTGGCCAGGGGCTCGGCCCGGGCGGCGGCCCAGGCTTGGTCCAGGTCCATGGTCACCACCTCGATATGCTCCATGGCTTCGTGCGCTGTGG
>JBBQTJ010000382.1:0-2911 GCA_038213315.1 Planctomycetota bacterium | reverse complement strand
GGATCAGGCTGATAACCCGGCCCAGGTCGGGGTCGGCGGCGATCACCTCGTCGGGTTTGTAGTCCTTGCGGCGGTCGGCGATCTGCTCGGTGGTGGCCCCGAACAGGAAAAAGTGCTGGTCGCCCACCTCTTCGCGGATCTCGATGTTGGCGCCGTCGAGGGTGCCGATGGTCAGGGCGCCGTTCATCATGAACTTCATGTTGCCGGTGCCCGAGGCCTCTTTGCCGGCGGTGCTGATCTGTTCGCTGAGGTCGGCGGCGGGACAGATCTTCTCCATCTGTGAAACGCGATAGTCGGGCAGGTAGGCGACGCGCAGCAGATCTTTGACGTCGGGGTCGGCATTGACCACTTCGGCGACATTGTTGATGAATTTGATGATCTGCTTGGCCATCTGGTAGCCGGGCGCGGCCTTGCCGCCGAACAGCACGCAGCGCTTGGTCCAGCCCTTGGTGTCGCCGCGCTTCAGGCGGTCGTAAAGGTGGATTACATGCAGCGCATTGAGCAGCTGGCGCTTGTACTCGTGGATGCGCTTGACCTGCACATCGAAAATGGCGTCGACGGGGAAGTCCACGCCGCAGTCGCGGCGCACCACCTTGGCCAGGACCTCTTTGTTGGCCTGCTTGATGGCGCGCCAACGGGCGCGGAAGGCCTTGTCCTTGGCCAGGGGCACCAGCATCTTGAGCTGGGACAAGTCGGTGACCCAGCTGTCGCCGATGTTGGTGGTGATAAGGTCGGCCAGACCGGGATTGCACATCGCCAGCCAGCGGCGCTGGGTGACGCCATTGGTTTTGTTGTTGAAGCGTTCGGGCCAGAGTTCGGCGAAGTCGCGGAACAAGCCGGCGATCAGCAGGTCGCTATGCAGCTGGGCGACGCCATTGACCGACATGCTGCCGACGATGGCCAGGTAGGCCATGCGTACCATCGGGACGCGGCCTTCTTCGATGATCGACAGGCGGGCCATGCGTGCGCCATCGCCTGGCCATTTGTTGGCCACCAGGCGCATGAAGCGCGCATTGATCTCCAGGATGATCTCGGCGGGACGGGGCAGCAGGGCCTTCATCAGCGGCAGGGCCCACTTCTCAAGCGCCTCGGGCAGCAGGGTGTGGTTGGTGTAGGCCATGCAGCGGGTGACGATGGTCCAGGACTCGTCCCAGCCCAGGCGGTGGTCATCCATCAGGAGGCGCATCAGCTCGGCCACCGCGATGGTCGGGTGGGTGTCGTTCAGCTGGAAGACGTTCTTGTCGGCGAAATCACGGAAATCCGCGCCGTGGTGCGAGACCCAGCGGCGGATGATGTCGCCCAGGCTGGCGGCGGCCAGGAAGTACTGCTGCTTGAGGCGCAGCTCTTTGCCGCTTTCGCTCTTGTCGTTGGGATAAAGCACCCGCGAGATGTTCTCGGCGCTGCTTTGCGCCTGCACGGCGGTGCCGTAGTCGCCGGCGTTGAAGCTGCTGAGATCGAACTGCTGGTCGGCTTCGGCCTTCCACAGGCGCAGAGTATTGACCGTGCCGTTGCGATAGCCGGGCACCGGGTAGTCGTATGGGACGGCCATGACATCGGTGGAATCGACCCAGCGCACCCGGGTAGAGCCGCGCTCGTCCTTGTAGGATTCGCTGCGGCCGCCGAAGCGTACCCGCTGGCTGTATTCGGTACGCTGCAGCTCCCAGGGCATGCCATGGGCGAGCCAGTGGTCGGGTTCTTCGACCTGGTTCCCGTTGACGATGCGCTGGCGGAACATGCCGTAGTCATAGCGGATGCCGTAGCCGAACATCGGCAGCTGCAGGGTGGCGCAGCTATCCATGAAGCAGGCGGCTAGGCGGCCCAGGCCACCATTGCCCAAGCCAGCGTCATGCTCTTCCTCGACCATGTCTTCAAGGCTGAGACCCAGCCCGCGCAGGGCCTGGGCGGCGGGACCGGTCAGACCGAGATTGAGGAGGGCGTTGCCCAGGGCCCGGCCCATGAGGAACTCCATCGACAGGTAATAGCCGCGCCGCGCGTCTTGATTGTAATAGGCGGCATGGGTCGCCTTCCAGCGTTCCATGAGGCGGTCGCGGGTGGCCAGGACCGTGGCGGTGTAACGGTAGCGGTTGTTGACCGAATGAGTGTCGCGGCCCAGCGTGTAGCTAAGGTGGCGGACGATGTCCTCCCGCAGGCTGGGCGCATCCATTCCCAGGCCGGCACTGATCGGTTGGGTCTCCGCCGATTCGGCCGTAGTGATGGTTGCCGTCGTCGGGGTGGGGCGCTTCATGGAGGTGGACTTGGTTTTGGCCATGGGGTGCTCGCTGCTCTGGGGAGGGGGGACAGTGTGGAACAGCGGGGGGGTCAGGGCAAGGGCGACTGCTGCGACATCTTCATGAAAACCACATGCGACTACGGCATGCCGGCCCTATGACCTGGACCAGCCCAGACAGTGCAATCGTTGCAGGGATGGCGGTACTGGCGGAAATCGTCAAAACGGGATGATGCCAGAAGTTGCCATCCACAGGCGCCTGTTTGTGGAGTACACTGCCGGGATGCTTCCCGGGTCCCTAGGAGTCTGCGTGCCGTCTTCCCACCATGATCCTGTGACTTTCGAGGTGCTTCAGGCGAATGTCCAGCTCTTGGCCGAGAAGGAACGCCTTGAGCAGGAGCGGCAGCGCCTGCTTGATCTAGATCAGATTAAGAACGAGTTTTTGGCCCGCATCAGTCATGATCTGCGCACGCCGCTCTCGTCGATCATCGGTTTTAGCGACCTGCTGCTGACCGGTGAGGGTGGCAAGATCAACCGCAAGCACCTGGAGTTCATCCAGGCGATCAATCGCAATGGCCACACCCTGCTGGCGCTGATCAACGATCTGCTCGACCTCAGCACCATCGAGTCGGGGCAGATCCAGCTGAAGCGTCAAAGCGAAGCCCTGACTGGCATTTTCGAGGA
>JBBQTJ010000381.1:0-2919 GCA_038213315.1 Planctomycetota bacterium | reverse complement strand
ACCGTAGCGGACGCCTGTCACGCCGCCTAGCCGATCCCGAGATGATCCCGTGATCCGGCAGATCGCCCTGGTCAGCGGCAAAGGCGGCACCGGCAAGACCAGCCTGACGGCGGCCTTCGCCCAACTGGCCGCCCCGACCGTAGTCGTCGATGCGGATGTCGACGCTGCGGATCTGCATCTGGTCCTCGCCCCGACCGAACGCGAACGGCACGACTACTTTGGCTTGCCGGTGGCCCATATCGATCCTGACACCTGTATGGGTTGCCTGGCCTGCGCCCAGGTCTGCCGCTTCGCGGCCATCGCCCGGCAGGGCGCCCAGGTCGTGGTTGATGCCACCGTCTGCGAAGGCTGCCGGGCCTGTGCGCTGATCTGCCCGGTGGGTGCGATCGCCTTCCTGCCCCGGCGCACCGGGGCCTGGATGGTCGCCGATACCGCGGTCGGCCCGCTGGTGCATGCCCGTCTCGATCCCGGCGCCGAGCATGCCGGCCGGCTGACCACTGCGGTGCGCGATCGCGGTCGCGCCCTGGCCGCCGAACGTAGGGTTGACCTGGTGCTGATCGATGGCCCACCTGGCATCGGCTGCGCCGCCACCGCCGCCATTGCCGGGGTCGATCTGGCCGTGGCGGTGACCGAGCCGACGCCCGCTGCGCGTGCCGACCTGGAACGCCTGCGGCAGCGGGTCGGGCAGCTGCGCGTGCCACTAGCGCTGATCATCAATCGCGCCGACCGCAATCCGACGCTGGCCGAGCAGATGATCGCCCAGGCCACCGCCCACGGCGACTATGTCCTGGGAACGCTGCCCAGCGATCGGGTTTTCCGTGCGGCCCAACGTAACGGCTCCAGCGTGCTCGCGCTTGCCGATCAAGCGCTGAAGAGCGCCATCGGTCGCATCTGGGAGCGTCTGCGTGCGACCGTGGACGGCCGCACCTGCCCCGAACCTGACCGCCCATCACCACTAGATCGCCACGTTCCCTGAGGCCTCCATGTCAGATACCTGCTCCTGTTCCTCCGCCACCGCGAGCTGCGATCCGGCGACCTGCGGCCAGACCGCTTCCTGCGCCACCGTCCCGAGCGGCTGCCCGGCCAGCCATCCCCAGGGCATCAGCTATCCCATCCTGGTGCTGTCCGGCAAGGGCGGCGTGGGCAAAAGCACCGTCGCCGTGCAGTTGGCCCGCGGCCTGGCCCGGCGCGGTGCCCGTGTCGGCATCCTCGATGCGGATGTGCATGGTCCGAGCGTGCCGCGCCTGCTCGGCCTGTCCGGTCAGCGCCACGATAACAACGGCACCCACCTGCTGCCGATTCCGGCGGGTGAGCGTCTTGCCGCGGTGTCGGTCGGCTTCCTGATCGACGGCTGCGATGATGCCATCATCTGGCGCGGTCCGGCCAAGACCGCCGTGATCAAGCAGTTGATCCAGCAGACCGACTGGGGCGGCCCGTTGGATGCCCTGATCGTCGATCTGCCGCCCGGCACCGGTGACGAGGCCCTGGCCGCCGCGCAGCTCATCCCCTCGGTCGCCGGCGCGGTCGTCGTCACCACCCCCCAGGCGGTGGCCACCGACGATGTGCGCCGCTCGCTCGCGTTCTGCGCCAAGCTGGGCATCCGCGTGCTGGGCATCGTCGAGAACTACGCCGGCTATGCCTGTCCGCACTGCCATCAGGTCAGCCGCCCCTTCCAGAGCGGCGGTGGCGAGCGCCTCGCCCAGGCGTATGGCGTCCCGCTCCTGGCGCAGCTGCCGCTCGATCCCTGCGTCGTCCAGACCGGTGACCTGGGCAGCGACCCCATGGAACTTGCCCCCCTCTCGCCAGCCGTCGTCGGCTTCAACCGCATGGTCGACGGCGTCCACCGCGCCCTGCCCGACCTCATTCCTGGATCAACCCCAGCCCCGGAGACGCCCATGTCAGCCCCAGCCCTCATCGCCATACCCATCAGCGACGGCAAGGTGGATCCCCACTTCGGCCACTGCACCGCCTTCGCCTTGCTGGAGACCGATGGCCAGCGCGTCGTCCTGCGGCGCGATCTGCCGCCGCCCAAGCACGAGCCAGGCGTCTTGCCCCGCTGGCTGGTCGCCCAGGGCGTACGGGTGGTGATCGCCGGCGGGATGGGCGAGCGCGCCCAGCAATTGCTGGAGCAGGCCGGCGTGGCCGTGGTCCTTGGCGCCAACAGCGGCACCCCGGAAGAATTGGCCCTCCGCTATCTGAGCGGTGCCCTGGCCAGCCAGGGTGGCGCCTGCACCGCCCACGAGGGGCACGGATGCGGTGGACACTGAGATGACCACGGCTTAGCGCAGCACCCGCATCACCCAGGAACCGACCCAGCGAAGGACTCCGACGAATCATGACCGGATCAACGAGCGACGACCACCACGATCACTGGCAGCCCTCGCCAGCGGTGATCGACCACATTCAGCAACCGCGCAACCACGGCTGGCTCATGTATCCCGATGGCCAAGCGCACCTGGTCGGCGCCTGCGGCGATGCGATGGCGATGTGGGTCAAGGCCGATGGCGACCGGGTCGAGCGGATCACCTTCGTCACCAGCGGCTGCGGCGCCTCCCACGCCGCCGGCAGCATGGCCACGGTCCTTGCCTCTGGCCGCGCCTTGCACGAAGCGATGCAGCTGACCCAGCAGGAGGTGCTGGACGGTCTCGGCAGCCTGCCCAAGGACCACGAACACTGCGCCCTGCTCGCCGCCACCACGGTGCAGCTGGCCTGTGAGGATGTGCTGATACGGCGGCTGGCGTCCGCAGAGGCGAAGCCATGAGCCTGCCTGGACTCGTGGCCGATGCCGATCCCGACTTCATCAACGATGCTGCCCTGGAATCCCTGCTGGCGCAGCCCGTCCCCGATCGAGCCGAGGTGGCCGACCTGCTGGCCCGTTCGCTGGCCAAGGAACCGCTGACGGTCGCGCAGACGGCTCGG
>JBBQTJ010000380.1:0-2940 GCA_038213315.1 Planctomycetota bacterium | reverse complement strand
TTCGATAGAGATGGTGGCGCCGCTCTGAGAGACCTCGACCGGATCGTCGACGGGGGCATTGGCAATTTGGAGCGGGCCATCGGATCCCGACCTGGACCAGCGCGGCAGGGTGCGCTGGCGGTAGGCGCTCGTGCCCTGATTGCCCGGCGTCAGCTCACTGAAGCCACGTCCGGGACCGCCCCGGTCGTACTGCTCTGCCTGGATCGAGCCGGGCAGCAGATGCGGGGTGCCAGTGAAGGGCGCTTGGCGTTGGCGGCTGATGATCCAGTTGAGGACATCGGGATTGTTGACCGCATCCTGCCAGATCGGATGGCCACCGTTGCTGTAGATGCCAAGCATCAGGCGGGACGTGTCATCGGGTTTGAAGGCCCCGCTACTGCGGCGATCCGCCGTACCACCGGCACGCCAGGTCCAGGCATTATCAGCGCCGAAAGTGGCGATCTGGTGGTTGGCGCTGGCCATGCCACCGCTGCCGACGGGATAGGTGGACTCCAGGCTGGCCGGGGTCGGCGTCACCGCTGCGGCCAAGGCCTGGGCGATGGCGTCGCTCCAAGCATAGGCGGTGGTCACGGTGCCGCCGTTGCCCCGGTCGTCGAAGGCAGTCATGAACCAGCTCTGAGTGAGGGCGAGAGTGGACGCCCGGCCCGGCCCACTGCCATCGGCAGGATAATTGTGCGAGGCCACCATGGGCAGCAAGCCGGCCAAGCGCTGGACGTTCTCTACCCGGTAGGAAGCGTAGTACACTGCATCGCCGCCGCCGGTGCTCATGCCCGAGAGCACCACCCGATCAGGATCAATGCGATAGCGGGCCAGCATTGCGGTGATGAAGAGATCCAGCTTGTAGATGTCGGTGATGCCCCGGTAGGCGGGCGGCCGGCCCACCTGGGGCGTCAAAACGATCATCGGGTAATCGTAGGGTGCGGGGCCATCGAAGCTTAAGTCCGCCGGTCGCCAGAGTTCGCGCATCGGGCCATGGCGGACAATGCCGTAGGCCGGCGAGAGCATGCTGGCCACGGTGCCCGGGCCACCTTCGCCCAGGCCTTCCAGGAAGATCCACACGGGCCAGGTATTGCCGTCGCTGGGATGGTAGCCGGGCGGCAGGTAACCCAGGTATCCGTAAGGCGAATCCCCGATCTCGGGCGTGTCTACTCCCACCGCCAGCTTCGTCCCCTCGAGCGCACTCGCCCAACTGGTGAGCAGGACCAGCACAGCAATGAGAACCAGGTGACGATGAGGGTGCATACGGATTCCGAGGTGGGCGTGCTGCGGGTTGGGCTATTAGTAAGAACCGTACCCAAAGCGATCTCAGCAATGACCAGCTGCCCTAGGTAGCGGTCAAAAGCGACAGTTTCTGCACTAAACCCATCAGAAAATCTCAGTTGGGCGCTCTTTGCACGCCTGCGGTACGTTGAAATGCGGGTTCCCAAAATCTGGCATCATGGGAAGGGAAATAGCAAAATGCACGGAGCGCAGCCGGGATCTGTTCACAATGCAGGGTCGGTGCCAACCACGCATCTCTTGCCGTGATCACGACTGGGGAAGTAGCATTCCTCAACCTGAATTGGGGGTAATGCTCATAGGTGGACATCCGAAAGGGCGGGTTATGGCTTATCTGAGAGCCAGGAAACCTGGGGAGGATGAGACTGTGTGACCATCGCCCGGCGGTGCCACAGTGCTGGCGGGTGGCATTCCCACTTTTTCTTATATCATGACCGCACCCCGTTCGCCGCAGCGGATGGAACTTGGCCAACGCGCTCTGCCTATTCCCCATCTCGGTGGTCAGCCCCATGTTCCATCAGCCCCGATCGTTTCCCCCTGTCTGGCCGCAGCTGCCCATCCTGGGTCTGCTGCTCGTTCTTGTCGCCAGTTGTGGTGGCGGCGGCGGCGGCGGTGGCGGCTCGTCCCCCGACCCGGCACCGGGCAGTGGCCGGATGCAAGTTACCAGCTACTGGGATGCGCCCGCCAACACCGCCATCAAGGAGACCGGAGAGGTGGCCCTGAACACCTCTGGCGCGCCGACGGATCGGAAAGAAGGACGCTGGGAGTTCACCTTCGCGCCGGCCTCCGGCGGCGGGCGGCAAGCCACCCTGGTGTACGTTCAAGGGGTGTGGGACCGCTCCCAGCAATGGCGGGAATGGAACGCTGACGGCAGCATCCGCAACGACTGGCAGGACCGCTGACTATGCGCACCTTCATCCTCTGTCTGCTGATCGCGGCCGCCAATGCCGCCACCATCGATACCGATTTCGCGATCACCGTCCCGGGACGCGGCTGGTACGTCGCGGTGGACGGCAACGACGCCGCCGCTGGCACCAGCACCGCTCCGTTCCGCACCATCAGCAAGGGCGCAGCCATGGCCCAGCCCGGCGATGCGGTGCTGGTCCGGCCCGGCATCTACCGCGAGCGCGTGGCCCCGCCCCGTGGCGGCACCAACACCGCTCCCATTGTCTACAAGGCCATGCCCGGCCAGTGGACCTTCATCCGTGGCAGCGCGCTTTGGAATCCTGCCTGGCGCAGCGAGGGCGGCACCACGGTTTCGGCCATCCCCGATGCGGCGCTGTTCGATGACCCCGGCTACGTGGACGGCCAGACCAATCCCTTCCGGGTGGCCTCGTCAGCCAAACCGTATGGCATGGACGTGCGGATCCGCCTGACCGAGGCCCAGCGCGCAGGCACTTACACCACCGGACAGGTGATCGTGACCGGGGTACCATACATGCAGGTGCCCAACCAGGCGGCGCTGGCCGACGGCGAAGGACGCTGGTGGTACGATGCCGCCAGCGGCCGCATTCACGTGCGCTTCACCACTGGCACGGCGCCGGCCTCGGCGACGGTTGAGATTGCCGTGCGCCGCAAGATCTTCGCGCCGCACCTGCGTGGCCTCGGCTACATTCAGGTCACCGGCTTCATCATGGAGCACTGCGCCAACCAGTATCCCCT
>JBBQTJ010000379.1:0-2972 GCA_038213315.1 Planctomycetota bacterium | reverse complement strand
TTCCGGCGACGCGCGACCACCAGGATCAGCGGGACCATTGGAAGCATCCCATGGCCAAACTGTTCATCGAACCCATCGTCGCCGTCGACGACGTCCTCCTCGCGCAAGAGATGGAAGCCTGCATCTCGAAAGAGATCGAGGCCCTCTTCAAGCAGAGCCTGGAGACCGGCAAGGACGCCTACGAGGCGCGTACCATCGTCACCGGCTTCGTGGTCGGCACGCACAACGACGACGTGGTCGTCGACGTCGGCTACAAGAGCGAAGGCGTCGTCCCCCGCGAAGAGTTCAACGAGGGCGAGGCCACCGTCGGCAACAAGGTCCAGGTGATGATCACCGAGATCAAGCCGACCGGCGAACTGGTGCTGTCGAAGCGCCAGGCCGATCTGCAGATCGGTTGGAACCAGGTCCTGGGCAGCAACAAGGAAGGCGACCGCGTCAAAGGTCGCGTCGTCCGCAAGATCAAGGGCGGACTGCTGGTCGACATCGGCGTCCCCGTCTTCCTGCCCGCCAGCCAGGTCGACCTGCGCCGCGCGCCGGACGTCGGCGAATACATCGGCCAGGAAGTCGAAGCCGAGATCATCAAGATCGATATCGAGCGGAAGAACATCGTCGTCTCGCGCCGCAAGGTGCTTGAGGAAGAGCGCAAGAAGAACCGCGAGAACCTGGTCAAAGAGCTGCACGTCGGCGACCTGCGCGAAGGCGTGGTCAAGAACATCACCGACTTCGGCGCCTTCATCGACCTGGGCGGCCTGGATGGCCTGCTGCACATCACCGACATGTCCTGGGGCCGGGTCAACCACCCCAGCGAAGTGGTCAAGATCAGCCAGAAGATCGAAGTCGTGGTCCTCGACTACGACGCCGAGCGCAACCGCATCAGCCTGGGTCTCAAGCAGAAGATGCGCAACCCGTGGGAAGACATCGGCGAGCGCTTCCCGGTCAGCTCCGTGCACAATGGCGAAGTGGTCAACCTGATGACCTACGGCGCGTTCGTCCGCCTCGAGGACGGCATCGAAGGCCTGGTCCACATCAGCGAGATGTCCTGGACTCGCCAGCCCACCCACCCCAACGAGGTGGTCAAGGTCGGCGACAAGGTCAAGGTCATGATCATCGAGATCGACCACGAGAAGCAGGAGATCTCGCTCGGCATGAAGCAGGCCGAGAACAACCCCTGGGAGACCATCAAGGATCGCTTCCCGGTGGGCGCCAAGGTCACCGGCACGGTCAAGAACCTGGCCAACTACGGCGCGTTCGTCGAGATCGAACCCGGCATCGAAGGCCTGCTGCATGTCAACGACATCAGCTGGACCAAGAAGCTGACCCACCCCGCCCCCGAAGTCGACAAGGGCCACGTGGTCGAATGCGTCGTCCTCGAGATCGACAAGGAGCGTCAGCGCATCAGCCTGGGCATGAAGCAGCTCCAGGAAGATCCCTGGATCAAGGACATCCCCAACAAGCTGAAGAAGAACACCGTGCTGCCGGGCAAGGTCACCAAGGTCACCAACTTCGGCGTGTTCGTCGAAGTCCTGGACGGCCTCGAAGGCCTGCTCCACGTCAGCGAGATGGAAGGCAAGGAAGCCGGCCTCGAACCTGGCCAAGAGATCCAGGTCAAGGTCCTCAACGTCGACCTCGAGACCCGCAAGATCGGCCTCTCGATGAAGAACGTCGACAAGGAATAAGCCGTCATCGCCAGCTGGCGAATCATGCTCCCCGGCAGGGTTTCCTGCCGGGGAGCGTTGTTTTTGAGATGGGGTATGGTGGATGGGTTATGGTGGACAGCCGAAGGCACTGTCGCGGATGTTCACCCTACCCCATACCCCAACCACCATAACCCGCTTCAAGCGAGCCTGAACTAGAGTAAACCGCCGGCATCACCGTCGCCGTTGCTGTCAACCATACCCCAACCACCATAACCCGATTTACGACCGATAATCCGCGTTTTCGCTGATGTATTCGTGCGAGCGGTCCGCGCCCAGCACGGTGGCGGTGGCAGTGCCCTGGCCGAGGTCGATGCCGATCTCGACGCTGCGTTCGTGGGGCGGCCAGGATACCGGCGGACGGAAGGTCAGGCCGTCGGCGGGCGGCACCGAAGCGTACAACTCGGCTTGGCGCAGGTGGGCGGTGACGGCGCGCTCGGCGTCGTGATCAAGACGGAAGGAACCGCCCGCGAAGAGCTCGCGGCCACCCATGGTGAGGCGCGCCCGGGACAAGTCGGTGCCCGGGAAATGGGCGCCCACTTCCTTGCCGATGGCGGCCACCAAGCGGCCGACATTAGGATCGTTGCCGCACACGGCGCACTGGAACAACGGCGAGTTCACCACCGACTTGCCCACCGCCCGGGCCAGGGCGATGGTCGCGGCGCCGCTGACCTGCACGCGCATGACGTGATGCACGCCCTCGCCGTTGCGCACCACGTCTTCGCACAAATCGGCGCAGACCTGCCGCAGCGCCGCTGCGAAGGCCGCGCGATCGGGACACGGCACCCGCTGGCTGGACAGGGCCACCACCGTGTCGCTGGTGCTGGTGTCGCTGTCGATGGACATGCAGTTGAAGGTGCCATCAACCGCCGAGGCCAGGGCCGCCCGCAGATCCTCGCGCGGGATGTCGAGATCGGTGAGCAGGTAGACCAGCATGGTCGCCAGGTTCGGCTCGATCATGCCGGCGCCCTTGGCGATGCCGACGATGCTGCCGCCGCCGACGGTGGCGCGACGGATTTTGGGATACAGGTCGGTGGTGCAGATGCCTTCAGCCGCCGGCAGGATGCTGGCGGCCTGTAAAGAGGCGACGGCGGCGGGCAGTGCGCTCACCAGGGCGTCGGCGGGCAGCCGCCACCCGATCACGCCGGTCGAACACGGCAGCACCTCGTCCGCTGCCAGGCCCAGCAGGCCCGCCGCCGCCGCACAGACGCGCTCGCTGGTCGCCACGCCGTCCGGCGCACAGACATTGCTGATCTTGTTGTTGATCACCACCGCGCC
>JBBQTJ010000378.1:0-2986 GCA_038213315.1 Planctomycetota bacterium | reverse complement strand
CGACAACCGCGTGACCTGGATCGGCAATATCCTGCGTAAATCAAGTCTCGATGAGCTGCCGCAGATCATCAATGTGCTGCGTGGCGAGATGTCCCTGGTCGGTCCGCGGCCGCATCCCATCGGCCTGAATCTGCAATATGCCACCGCCATCGACCACCTGATGCGGCGGCATTATGTCAAGCCGGGCATGACCGGTCTGGCCCAGATCAGCGGTGCCCGGGGCGAGACCCGCACAGTGGACGACATGCGTCGCCGGGTGCAATACGACCTTGAATACATGCGTGAATGGTCCCTGTGGCTTGATCTCAAGATCCTCGCCCTGACGCCCTTCAAGGGTATCCTGAATTGGCAGCCGTGAGCTGGGATATCGCCGTGGGCCGATGGCAGGATGGGTCGGATGATCGGCTGGGCACCTGGGGACGCGTGCTGCTGCGCGCGGGAGTGTTGACCCTGGTCGCCTGTCTGCCGTTCAGCATCGTCGGCATGAACATCGGCGGAGTGTTGGCCATTGTTGGTGGACTGATGGCGCGTGTGCCCCTGCATCGGGCCCCGGGCCGGTGGTTCATGGCCGCTTTCGCGTTCTGGCAATTCGCATCGATGCTGGTGACCGGGCAGCTTCTTCAGGTGCCTGGGCAGATGTGGCATTGGCTACTCATGCCCCTCGTCGCGGTGGCGTTGCGGGACGCGCGCTGGCGGGGTCTGGCGTTGCGTCTGCTGGCCGTCAGTTGCATCGTTGCGGTCACCCTGGCCCTGGTGCAGATGGTGGTGGGATTTGGCGGCAAGGCGCCCTTCCGCGTGGCGTTGCCGGCAGCTGGCGGGGTACGTTGGTGGCATGGCAGCGGCTTCTTCTCGACCCACTTGACCTTCGGCTTCGTCATGGCGGTGATGGTCTTGATCTGGCTGTCGGTTGAGCCGCTAGCCATTTCCCGGCGTTGGGCCATGGGCGTGGTCGCCTTCCTGGGTCTGGGCCTATCAGAGGCCCGCTCGGCCTTTATCGGCATCCTGGCCGCCGCCGTGGTGCCGGGCCGGAGCCTGCGCGAGTGGCTGCGCATGATGGCCTTGGGTGTGGTGGCGGTGGGGGTGCTGGGTGGGTTGGCCCTGGTCCTGTCGCCCGAGCGCATGTATCGCGCCCTTACCTTCCAGGATCCTCGGCTGGCCATCTGGCAGGTGGCTGGCGGGGTGATTGCGGATCGGCCCTGGTTCGGGTGCGGCGGTATGAAGCCCTATTCACCGATCTATATGCAGAAGCTTGCCGATTTGACCGGTGGCGCCACGCAGATGCCCTTCACCGGCTTGATCCTGCCCAATGAGAATCCTCTGGTTGGCAGTATGCATGCGCACAATTCGTACATGAGCATCGCGGCCGGCTATGGCCTGCCGGCAGCGGTCCTGCATCTGGCCTTGATGGCGGTGCTCGCCGTGCATTTCTGGCGGCTGCGGGTCAAAGCCCCCGCTGCGGCCCGGCTGGGCCTGCAAGTATTGGCAGCTTATATGGCGGCGGGCCTGTTCGAATATGTGGTCGGGGACGGCGAGAGCTCGATGGCGGCCTGGGCGGCTATGGGCCTGGCCTTGGGCATGGCGGGTGATCCTGGGCGCAACGAGCGCACCGCAGGCGCGGGGCCGAGCGCCGGTTGACGGCGTGCCACTAAGGCGGCGTGAAAATCCGCAGCAACCTACCTCGGTGGCTGGATCCCCGCGTTCAGGGGCATAGGGTGCGCCTTCCCTTGTCACCATCGTTGCCCTGAGCTGCCATGTCCTCTTCGCCTCGTCTCCGCTATCTGGTCACCGGCGGCGCCGGATTCATCGGCTCGCATCTGTGCGAGCGTCTGCTGGCGGCGGGCAACGACGTGCTGTGCGTCGACAACTATTTCACCGGCCGTCGGGCCAACATCGAACACCTCCTGACCAATCCGCGCTTCGAGATGATGCGCCATGACGTCACCTTCCCGCTGTACGTCGAGGTGGACGCCATCTTCAATCTGGCCTGCCCGGCGTCGCCGGTGCACTATCAGCATGATCCGGTGCAGACGGTGAAGACCTGCGTGCACGGGGCGATCAATATGCTTGGCTTGGCCAAGCGCCTGCGCTGTCCGATCCTGCAGGCCTCGACCAGCGAGGTCTATGGCGATCCCGAGGTGCATCCCCAGCCCGAATCCTATTGGGGCCGGGTGAATCCGGTGGGCCCGCGCAGTTGTTATGACGAGGGCAAGCGCTGCGCCGAGACCCTGTTTTTCTGCTATCGCATGCAGCATCAGCTGCCCATCAAGCTGGCGCGGATCTTCAATACCTATGGCCCGCGCATGCGTGGGGACGATGGCCGGGTAGTGACCAATTTCATCGTGCAGGCCATGGCCGGCCAGCCCATCACCCTGTACGGGGATGGCGAGCAGACGAGGTCTTTCTGCTATGTCGATGATCTGGTCGACGGCCTGATGCGGCTGATGAACACCCCCGCTGAGATCACCGGCCCGATCAATCTCGGCCGTCCGGTGGAGTTCACCATGCGTGAGCTGGCCGAGTTGGTCTTGGCCGCCACCGGATCGAAGTCTGCCATCATCAATCAGCCCCTGCCGACCGATGATCCGCGGCAGCGCAAACCCGACATCACGCAGGCGCGCGAGGTCCTGAAGTGGGAACCGACCGTGCCCCTGGACGAGGGTATCCGCCGCACTGTCGCCTGGTTCCGCGCGCAGGTGTGACGCCCCGCTTAGCATTCAGCTTTTCGCGCCAAATGGTCAGTCGCATCCGGTGAGAGCGGTCCAGCTGCAAGGCGGGAGGAGCGGAGTGTGGCAGCGCCACATGACCGACGACCAACGCCGCAGCTGGACCGCTATCGCCGGATGCGTTCAGCCCAACTGCTGTAATCTGACCAAGCGGGCGTAATCGCCATCAGCGGCAACCAGGCTGGCGTGGGTTCCTTGCTCTAAAACTTGGCCGCGCCTGGCGTGGTCCTTGCCGCCCAAAACGTAAATCAAGTCAGCGTGCT
>JBBQTJ010000377.1:0-2995 GCA_038213315.1 Planctomycetota bacterium | reverse complement strand
ATGTCGAAGGCCGCTGGGCCGACAACGTCTACACCGAACATGGGCGCGAGGTCCACCGCCGGGTCGATGCCGTCGACGATCCCCTGCCGGCTCCCACCGGTGGGGACGAGCCGCCCGCCGTGGGGCGCAGCGTGACCCTGGGCAGCGAAACGTTGGGGCTGCTGGCCAAGCTCGACCTGGTCGAGGTGGACGGTTCAGTCGCCACGCCGGTCGAAACCAAGCGCGGCAAGGTGCCCGACAACGCCGAACGCTCGTGGGAGCCAGAGCGCGTCCAGCTCATGGCCCAGGGCCTGCTGCTGCGCGAGCATGGCCTGGCGTGCGACGTGGGCGTGTTGTACTTCCACGGCTCGCGCACCCGGGTGCCGATCGCCTTCACGCCCGAACTGGAGGCGCGCACCCGCCACCTGCTTGCCCAGGCCCGCGACGCGACCCGTGCGCGGACCATGCCCGCTCCGCTGGTCGACAGTCCAAAGTGCCGGGGCTGCTCCCTCAACGGCATCTGCCTGCCGGACGAGACCCACGCCTTGCAGGTCGTGCCCGCCGCCCCTGGTGCGGTTCGTCGTCTGTATCCGGCGCGGGATGACGCCGTGCCCGCCTATGTGCAGGAGCAGGGCGCGGTCATCGGCAAGGCCGGGGAAAGCTTCACCGTCAAGCGAACGGGGGATCTGATCGGCGATTTCAAGCTCAAGGACACCAGCCAACTGGTGTTGTGCGGCAACGTGCAAATCACCGCGCAGGCCGTCCACCTAGCGTGCGAGGCCGGCATCCCGGTGGTTCATCTGTCGCTAGGTCACTGGTTTTATGGCATCACCACCGGCTTCGGTCTGCGCAATGCTTACGACCGCGCCGCCCAGTTCCAGGCCGCCACCGATCCGGCGCGCTGCCTCGCCTTTGCCAAGGCGGTGGTCGCGGCCAAGGGCGCGAACCAGCGCACCCTGCTGCGCCGCAATGCTGATCCGACCCCGGTGCAGGTGCTGCGCGAGATGGCTGAGGCGATCGATCGCGTGGAGCACGCCAAGGACCTGGGCCAGTGCCTTGGGTATGAAGGTACGATTGCCGAACGGTATTTCAGCTCCTTCCCGGCCATGATCCGACCGCAAGCACCTGACGATCTTCCTGGACAGGCCGACCCGCCGACGCCCATGCCCTTCGATTTCACCACCCGCAACCGCCGCCCGCCCAGGGACCCGGTGAATGCGCTGCTCTCATTCGGCTACGCCATGCTGGCCAAGGACTGTGCGGTGGCTTTGGCCGCCATCGGGCTGGATCCGCATTGGGGCCTGTACCACCAGCCTCGGCATGGCCGGCCAAGCCTGGCCCTTGATCTGATGGAAGAGTTCCGCCCGCTCATCGTCGACAGCGCGGTGATCACCGCGATCAATACCGGCAGGCTCACTTCAGCCGATTTCATCTGCGCCGCCAATGCCTGCCAGCTCACCGCCCCCGGCCGCAAGGCCTTCCTGCGCGCCTATGAAGCCCGCTGTGATCAGATGGCGACCCATCCGCTCTTTGACTACCGATTGTCGTGGCGGCGGATGATCGCCTTGCAGGCCCAGATCCTCGCCCGCTGGCTGCGTGGCGAATTGCCCGCCTATGTAGGAGTGACCACGCGATGAATCCCCCAGATCACGTCCGGCAGCTGCTAGGCGCCCGGATCACCAGTGCTGCTGAATGGCTGGTCGCCAAACTCAATCACCATGAGCCGTTCAGCGGCATCATGCTTCAGTGGAATGCCGCCGGTGACGTTGGCGGGACCATCATCCAGGGCGAGGACGTGGCCGCCTTGCCAGACCGGGCGCAGCGCCTGCTCCAGACGTGGCCTGGCCTGGCCGGGTACGTCCAATGGCCCTCGGATAAGGTCCGCCCGGGAGCGCCGAGTTGCACTTGGCACGGGAAAAGCAGCCCGCCCCAGCGGGCTTCCCCGGTGTTCCGGTCCTTAACCGAGAGCCATTGCGGGTATGTCCTGGCGACCGATGTCACCCTCCCTGCTGTCGACCGTGCGCCGATTCGCGGCATCCTTGCGCGAGCCGAGGCGTTGGGCCAGCCGTCACGGCTGTTCTTCGGGGCGACTGGCTATGGACCCGGACGCCTAGCCGCTGTGCCTGATGCCTGGCACGACCGGGGTGAGGACGTGCCCTGGTTGGTTGGTGGGCCACAGGCATGAGCCGACATCGCTTCCTATTGACGTATGATATCGCCAATGACCGCCGACGGGCAAAGGTCCATCGTGCCTTGCTTGATGTGGGCGACTGGGTGCAGTACAGCGTTTTCATCGCCGACCTCAGCGAACGGGAGCTGATCCAGGCCCGCGTGAAGCTACGCGAGCGCATCAATCACGACGCGGATCAAGTCCTCTTCATCGACCTTGGCCCAGCTGAGGTTGACCCGCTCGACCGTATCAGTGCCCTTGGTCGGCCCTACCGCATCGCCGAGCGGGCGCACATCGTGTGACGAGCGGTGAGGTGCTCCAGGATTTACGGGTGTCGCTCGAACGCTTTGGCAATCAAAGAGATGTATGCATATTCCTGGCCCGATGCCAGGCGCGGTCCAGTAAGCCTGAAGGGCCGCTCGCAGGTTGTGCTCCAAACCATTGCGGTATAAGATCCTAAGCCTCCAGCTATTTCCGCAGGTTCATCCCTGCGGCCCCATTGAAGCGATTATTGCGTGCAGCAGGCCTCGGTCGACGCTGATCGATTTCCGCAGGTTCATCCCTGCGGCCCCATTGAAGCACTCAAGTAAGGTACGGCATGATCAGTCCGTGAGGTATTTCCGCAGGTTCATCCCTGCGGCCCCATTGAAGCGTGCCGGGCGGGGAAGATCCCGGGAGCACGCAAGATCATTTCCGCAGGTTCATCCCTGCGGCCCCATTGAAGCATGTTGTATCTCTCGCCAGTCGGATATCTAGTGATAATTTCCGCAGGTTCATCCCTGCGGCCCCATTGAAGCAACCGTTTAGACTCAGCTATATATGGCCATTCCAGCATTTCCGCAGGTT
>JBBQTJ010000376.1:0-3002 GCA_038213315.1 Planctomycetota bacterium | reverse complement strand
TGGCACCGCCTTCGCCGCCGAGCCGGCGAAGCTGGTGCTGGCGCTCAAACCGGACAAAAATCCGGAGGCGATGCTGGCCGAGCGTGCGGCGCTGGCGACAGCCCTGACCCCGTTGATGGGCAAGCCGGTCGACGTCATCGTGCCCTTGTCGGCAGCGGTGATCACCGAGGGTTTGGCCAATGGCACCATCGATGCCGCCCATGTGGCCAGCACCGATCTGGCCAAGATGATTCCCGACGCGGCCACGGCGGGGGCCGCGACGTTGCTGCTGGCGGTGGAGGTAAATGGCAAGACCACCTACAGCAGCATTTGGCTGGGCATGAAGGACCAAGCCTTCGCTGGCGTGGAAAGCCTAAAAGGCCAGCGCGTCGCGTTCGCCAGCAAGACCAGCACCTCGGGTGGCGTGGTCCCTCTTTATGACCTGAGCAAGCGCGGCCTGATCCCGGCCGGCAAGGGTCCAGATGCCTTCTTCGGCGCGGGCAATGTGTGGTACGGCACCGGCTATGTCAGCGCGGTGGAGCGGGTTTTGGCCGGTGAGGCGGTGGCGGCTGCCGTCAGCGATTATGTCTTTTTCGGTGACAAGCACCTCACCGCCGAGCAGAAGGCGACGCTCAAGGTCGTGGCCACCCAAGGTCCGGTGCCCACCCACGTGATCGCCGTCAGCCGCAACCTGAGCGAAGCCAATCGGACCACCTTGAAGGAGGCTTTGCTGGGCTTGGGCACCAGCCAGGCCGCACTGCGCGACAAGGTCTTCGGTGGCCCCCTGGTCACGGTCGACGAGGCCGCCCACTTGCAGCCGATCCGCGCCGCCCTGGTGGCGGTGTCGGCGATGACGCTGTAGGCCGGCGATGGCGCAGGTGCTGCTCGCGACCTATGGAGTGTCCCTGAGCCGTGGGGGACGTCGACTCCTGGACAATCTGCATATGACCCTGATGGCCGGCGAGGTGCTGGCCGTGACGGGGCCCTCGGGTTGCGGCAAGACCTCGTTGGTCCGCTTGCTAGCCGGACTGGACCGGCCAGCAAGCGGACAGGTGCTGGTGGCCCTGGCGGACGGCCGCATGGTGCCGCCGGCTCAGGCTCGGGGTCGATTGGCCCCGGCTTTCCAGGATGCCGGGCTGCCCGGCCCGCTCTGTGCCGTGGATGGCGTCGCCGCCGGTCGGCTGCATGCCCGGCCATGGTGGGGCGGACTGGGCCTGCCGCCTGGTGGGGTTGAGCGCGCCGCCGCCCAGCTTCGCCTAGCTGAACTGGGCGTTGCCCACCTAGCGCGACGTCCGCTGGCGGTGGCCAGCGGCGGCGAGCGTCAGCGCGTCGCGGTGGCTCGGGCCCTGCACCATGGCGGTGCGGTGCTGCTGCTCGACGAACCGGTGAGCCAGCTCGACCGCACGACCGCGGCCCTGGTCATGGCCCGGCTGCGCTCAGCCGCCCGGGACGAGGGCCGGGCCGTGCTGGTGGTCCTGCATCAGCCCGAGCTGGTCACGGGCTATGCGGACCGCGAATTGCGACTGGACGGCGCCGGCGCCGCGTACTTGGTCGGGGCGGCGGCATGACCGCACCAGGTCCATCCGTGTCGACTCCACCCGCCCGCTTCCGTGCCGATGGCGTCGATTGGTCGTTCGCCATCTTCCTGCTTTTGGTGGCGGTGGCCGCCCTGGGTTTGGAGGGGTCTGGGCGCGACCTTGACTACTGGGCCAATCTGAAGCGCTTCGCCGGCCGCTTCTGGCCACCGGACTTCAGCATCCTGCCCCAGGTCGCCACCGGCCTGATCGAGACGGCGCGGATCGCCGTGGTCAGCACCGCCCTGGCGCTGTTCCTGTCCCTGCCCCTGGCCCTGGCTTCGTCGCGGACCATCGCCCACTGGTCCATCGCCATCCCCGCGCGGCTGGTGCTGAACGCGGTGCGCACCGTGCCCTCGCTGATCTGGGCGGTGCTGGCGGTGGCGGTGGTCGGTGCCAACAGCCTGGCGGGGATGCTGGCCTTGACCGGATACTCGGTTGGTTACCTGGCGACCTTCTTCGCCCAGGCCATCGACGCCGCCGACCAGTGGCCCGCCGCCAGCCTGCGCACCATGCACGCCAATCCGGTGCAGGCCTTCCGCTGGGGCACCTGGCCCCAGCTGCGACCGCAGCTGGCCAGCCACGGGCTGTGGATGCTGGAATACAATCTGCGCTCGGCCGCCATCGTCGGCTATGTCGGGGCCGGCGGCGTCGGCACCCTGCTGCATACCTACCAGGAATACGCCCAGTGGGACCGTTTCGCCACCGTGCTGCTGGCCATCCTGGCCCTGGTGACCCTGATCGACTGGGCCGGGCAGCGCCTGCGCCGCGCCTGGGCCCCGGGACGCCGCCACGATGCGGGGCCGCCGGATGGCTGATCACCCTCAGCTCGCCTCGTGGCAATCATGTGGCCGGCGCCGGGCAACTGCGTGTAGCAATCGCTAAACGCGGGCAGCGGCGCCTGCGCCACCGCCTAGGAGAGCTGCAGCTACCCTCTAACAGCTCTCTCGGCTTAGATTCAGACCGCCTGACTTGCGGGATTCAGAGCAGAGACCATTTGGAAGCATAGGACGAGGTCCGTGCCCGGGTAGACGGTTTCGGTCTGGTTGAGGGTTTTCAGCAATTCCGCGATGGCTCTGGAGGCCTGGGGGTTGGTGAAGTGGTGGAGGCAAACGGTCAGTTTTTTCTTTCTCATCGACGTCGAGGTCGGCGTCGTGGGTGAAGAGATCCTGGAGTAATGCGCTGGCATCTTTCCTGGCCAGGTGCTGGCGGAGTTCGATCGCGAGTGCGGTCTCGGCGCGGTAGGCAGTGTGTGTCTGAACCACCCGCCAGCTCAGGCGAGTAAAGAACGGCAGCGGCGCGCCCGCTTGGACCTTCCGCCCATACGGGGCCATCCGTCCGCCCTGTCCGGGGGTTGCCATGGCCATTCATCTCATCCGCATGTTGCTGCTGACCTGCTTTCTGGCCTGGCCTTTGGCGGCCCAGCAGGTCGAGGTGCACATGACCGCC
>JBBQTJ010000375.1:0-3012 GCA_038213315.1 Planctomycetota bacterium | reverse complement strand
CGTGGGCCAGCAGGCCTTTCCGGTGAAACGCGTGACCGGCATCGACCTGGATACCTGCCAGGTGACCTTGGAAGTGTGGGGCGATGAGCAGACCGAGGTGGCCATGACCGTGCTGCCCCTCGAATCCCTCGAGTGGTACTCCTTCCCGGCCAAGGCCATCCCGGTGGCGGTCCACTTCCAGGGCTTCACCGGGACGGGCCGCACGACGCCGGTCGAGACAGAGCGTCCCAAAGGTTGAGTCCGGCAGCGTCACACCCACAGGTGCCGTCCGTAGGGTACAATGACCCATGCGCCCTGCCGGAACCTCGACCCGTCGCTTCATCGCCAAAGCCGTGCAGCAACGGTCCGAGCCGGTACGAGCCACCGTCCGGCTGCTGCGCGGCTTGCTGAAAAAGCTGCCGCTGCCGCCGCCGACGGATCCCGACGGTGCCTCACGCAGACCCCCCGCCGAGGGCTGATCCCCCTCACCGCCTGAGCGCTTCTGGCAGGTACACTGCCGTGGCACCATGGTCACTCCCGGAGCAGCGCTGATGCGTTTTCGTCCCCCGCTTTTCGCCCTGGCCTGAGCCATGTCCGGTCGCTGCGTCGTCTGCCATTCGCCGTTTTCTCTGGGGCACCATGGGGCTTGCCCGTCCTGCGGGGCCCGCGGCCAGACCACCACCATGGTCCCGGCCGGTGCGATCGACCTGACGGTCGATGTCCAGACCCAAACCCTGGCTTTCAGCGGTGCGCCCAGCGACGCCAGCGGCCGGCACGAGTTGCGCGATCCGTTGATCGGCCAACGCATTGCCGGCTGCCTGGTGATGGAGCGCTTGGGCCAGGGCGGTATGGGGCGGGTCTTCCGCGCCCACCACCAGGGCCTGAACAAGCCGGTGGCAGTGAAGGTGCTGAACAACGAGCTGGTGGCCAACCCCACCTTCGTCGAACGCTTTTTGCGCGAGGCCCAGGCCGCCGCGCGCCTCGACCATCCCAATGTGGTGCAGATCCTCAATGCTGGCGAGGACGCCAACCTCTTCTTCATCGTCATGCAGTTCGTCGACGGCGAAACCCTGGCCGCGTGCCTGCGCCGCGAGCGTCGCCTGGACACGGGCGAGGCCATGCGCGTGACCGCCGGGGTGCTGTCGGCCCTGGCCGCCGCCCATGAACTGGGGATCGTGCACCGGGATATCAAACCCGACAATGTGATGCTGGATGCCGAGGGCGCGGTGAAGGTCGCCGATTTCGGCCTGGCCCGCAATTTGGCCGCGGTCAGCGACCTGACCTCGGCCGGGCTGACCTGCGGCACGCCCCCCTACATGGCCCCCGAGCAGATCATGGGCCGCACCGTCGACGGCCGCGCCGACCTCTACAGTGTCGGGGTCCTGCTCTATGAATGCCTGGCGGGGCGCCGGCCCTTCGAGTGCGAGACCCTCCTTGGCTATCTTGAGGCCCACACCCGCCTGGAGCCTGAGCCGCTGCGGCGGCAACTGCCCGAGCTGCCCGCCGAAGTCGAGGAATTCACCGCGCGCTTGCTGGCCAAGGCCCCCGAGGATCGTTACGGCAATGCCGCCGAGGCCCTCCGCGATTTGCAGCTGATCGCTGGTGACGCCTTGCAAGCCACGCCACCCAGCCGGCGCAGTTCGCGCCTGGACCTTGCGCCCAGCGGTACGCGGCGCCTGTATGCTATTCTTGGGCATGGCATCGAGGAGGGCGCGACCTCGCTGCACATCGAGCCCTGCCCTGGTGGCGGGCGGGTGCGTCTGCGCCTGCGCAACCATCTGGTCGAAAGCGAGCGCCTGTCACCCGGCAGCTTACGCCAGCTGATCGACGCCTGCCGCAGCGCCTCGGGACATCCCGGCCAGATCGATGATGAACCGCTTGAAGGCATCGTCGAGTTCGAGCACGACCGCCAGCGCCGCCAGGCCAAGCTCAGCCTGGTGCCGACCCAGCAGGGTCCGCGCGCGGCGCTGCGCCTCCTGGGCCTGGTGAAGCCGCATCAGCGTCTCGCCGCCCAGGGCTTCGCGACCGCGCACATCGACCAGTGGCGCAATTGGATCGCCGACCGGCCGGGTCTGGTGGCGGTCACCGGGCCAGCAGGCTCGGGCAAAGGCCAGCTGGTGGGCGGCCTGCTCGGCATGCTCACGCTCAACACCTGCCTGACCATCGCCATCGCCGAAGAGTCGATGGTCGACAGCGACGAGATCAGCCAGTTGCAGGTCACGCATAAGGTGACCCGCCTGGACGCCCTGCGTCTGGCCCTGCGCCAGTATCCCGACCTGATCCTGCTGTTGGATGTGCACGGCATCCCCGACCGCGGCACCGCCCACGAGGCCTTCCAGGCTGCCGCCACCGGCAAACGCCTGCTGGCCAGCCTGATGTACGAAGGCACTGCGGATACCATCGCCAACTTTCTGGGGATGGGCCTGGATCATCGCACCCTGGCCCGTTCGCTGACCGGCATCATCGCCCCACGGTTGGTGCGGGTGGTGTGCCAGCACTGCCGCGAAGCCTATGAGCCGACCCCCGCAACCTTGCTCGCCCTGGCCCTGACCAAGGACGATGGCCCCTTCATGCGCGCCGCCGGCTGCGCCCACTGCGCCCGCAGCGACGGCCGCCGTCGCCTGGTGGCCTACGAAAGCTTCGCCCCCACCCCGGCCTTCTGGGACGATCTGGGCGAGGCCCGCCAAGAAGCCGACATCGCCGCCGTCGCCGCCCGGCACGGCCTGATCTCGATGCGCGATCAGTTGCTGCCTCACGTGCGCAAAGGCCGCATTGATCCGGCGAATCTGGCCAAAGGGGTGTTGCCGGGGGTGGGGTAAAGGACGGCCGCGGAGACGGACGTCGCGAAGACAGCCGTCGCGGAGACAGCCGTCGCGGGGTCGCGGGGTCGCGGGGTCGCGGGGTCAAATGCTGGAATGCTCGAATGCTCGAATGCTCCAATGTAGTCAGCGACACCGCGACACCGCGACACCGCGACACCGCGACACCGCGACACCGCGACACCGCGACACCGCGACACCGCGACACCGCGAC
>JBBQTJ010000374.1:0-3014 GCA_038213315.1 Planctomycetota bacterium | reverse complement strand
CACCGGGTGGGCTTCTTCGTTGTACTGCGATGGACGCTTAGTGGGCTGCGCCGCCCGCCGCTGCGCCAGCCACCTGGGCATAGCGGTAGTACACCTCCAGGCACAGCGTGGCGTAGGCAGTGATCAGGGTGCGACCGGTGTCGGCGCCGTGGAAACCCTGGTTACCGACGTCCCAACTGCCGCGGAAGCAGGCGGGTTCCTTCCTCTGGCCGTTCACCAGCAGATCCCGAACCGCGCCGTTCCAGGTCTTCCACTTATCACCACCGGCCTGGAAGCAGGCCAGGGTGTTGTAATACATGTAGTAGGTGTTCGTGGGGTACTGCTTGGGCACCTGGTTCTTGAGCACGTAGTTAACCAGAGTTTCCAGCATCACGTCGCCCGACTTGTGACCCAGGAACACGGCGCAGGTGCCGCCGGCACAGGCCAGGTCCTTGTTGTCCGCCGGACCGTCAGAGATGTCGACCTGATCCGTGCCGGTGGTCCAGGTATACGGGAAGCGGCTGACGTCCTTGTAAGGGTCAAGCTTGTCCCAGTTCTTGTTGGTGGCCTTCCAAGTCTGCTCGAGCCACTTCTTGGCGCCGTCCATGCCGTTGCCGACATTGAGCTGGGCGGCCAGGGCGCTCTTGAGCGCCATGACATTCCAACCCGTCACCGACGTGTCATTGCGGGTATTGGGCCCCATATAGTCCCAACCCAGACCGGCGTATTGGGGATCGGCTGCCTTGGGGTCCTTGTTCTGGCGGGCGAGCATGAGGTCCACGCCCTTCTGGCTGGGTGCCTTCAGGGCATTGTCACCGGTCATCGCATAAGCTTCGGCCAAGGCCATGACGACCACGGCGTGCTCGTAGTTGCGGCCCCAGCTGCCATCGGCCGCCTGCACGCGGACCAGCTGGTCCAAACCTTTCTTAACCGTCTGCTTGTAGCGATTGGGGGTGACATGGTCAAAACCGGCCCCCAGGAAGCACAGGAGGGCGTACCCGGTGATAGCGTTAACGGCGCCTTCGGGGGTGGAGCCCGGCTCGCACTTGGGGTCCTCGGTGCAATTCTTGGGATAGCCCGTGGGGTCCCATTTGCCGTCAGGATCCTGATGCTTCTTGAACCATTCCAGCGCGGCGGTCACAGCGCTTTCGCTGCCCTTGCTGCCGCCGTACTTGCCGATGGCGCGACGCTTGCCGCCACCAGTGCGCGACCCGAACATGCCGGATCCGCCGCCGCCAGCGCCGATCGCCATGAAGGCGCCCTGGCTGCCCATTTCGGCATCGGCCACGGCCTCTTCACGGCCCTTGGGGATGGGATTGTCGCTGTCGGTCTCGCGCTCGGCCTGGACATCGACCGGCAGGTCGAGCTGGCTGATGGGCGAGGGCTTGTCGACCGTGGCATCAGGCACGTCGAGGGGCAGTTCGGTGGGGGTGAGGGTGGTATCCTCAACCTTCTTCTCGGGCTCAGGCGGACGCTCGATGGAGGCCACGCGCACCGGCGGGGTATCCACTTCCTGCTCTTTGACGGCCCAATAGATCAGGCCGAACATGATCAGAACGATCAGATGAAAGGAGCCGGAGATCAGCCAGCCGGTCCAGCCGAGGTTGGCCGGACGGCTATCGCCTTCCTCCTCACCTTCGACCAGCTCGCCGTCAGGATTCTGATCATCGACCTGATCGTCGAATTCTTGGTCATCTTTTTTGGCCATGACATATTCCTCGTAGTGCTCAAACGTGGTTCGACGGCAAAGGTTCAGTCTGCCGTGCGTCCGAGCCGGAACGGGCCCATCTGGACCCACCGGCGGAGGTGTTATTGAAGCACCTGACCCGCCCAGACCCAGACCTGAAGGGGCCCATACCGGCTCCTTGGATCACACGCAGTCAGCGGCGCCAGCGGGACGCTCCCCTGCAAGTATCTCAACGGGGCCAAGCCGTTCCCTCACGCCCCTAAACCAACAGAACACCCCGCCGGCCAAGCCGACGGGGTTGCCATGATCCAGTCAACGATCAGCGGATCTCAGGCGATTGCCTGGGCGATCTCTTCCTGGGTGAGCACCGTGAAGGCCCGACCCGTTTTGCGGCTCAACCAGCTCTGGCACTCGGGGCTGAGCGGCACGCCGGCGGCGGTGGCCTTGATCTTGGCGGCAATGCGCACATCGCGACGCCCGGCGGCTTTACGCTTGGCGGGCTGGTTGGCTTTGCGGGTATCAATCTTGATCTGCGCGAGCTTATCGAGACGGATGCGACGGTGACGATGCATGCCACGGGACATGACAACTCCATTTCTAAGGAAGGGGTCGGAAGGATGGTGGGCGGATTGCCAGAGTCAAGCGCGCGGCTATTGGCAACCGCAGGGCACCCTACGAGAACTCGGCATTGTGGTACACGTCCTGGACGTCCTCGTGGTCGTCCAGTTCGTCTAGCAGTTCCTGCACGGCGGTGGTCTGCGCCCCGCTGGTGGCGATGCTGTTGTCCGGCAGCTTGGTGACCTCGGCATTCGCCACGGTCAGCTTGGCGGTGACCAAGGCGGCTTTGATGCGATCAAAATCCCGCGGTTCGGCCACTACGGACACCTGACTCTCGACGGCGGCCACATCCAAGGCGTCGCAGTCGGCGGCCAGCAAGGCTTCCAGGACCCGATCCTCGGTGCCGTCGACCAGCAGCACGGCGCGGTCCTTGAACTGCCAGCCGACGCAGCCCGGCACACCCATGGCTCCACCGCTGCGTTCGAAGATTTTTTTGATCTCAGGCGCCGTACGGGTGCGATTGTCAGTCAGGCCCTCGACCACCACGGCGACGCCACCGGCGGCATAGCCTTCGTAGATCACGGCTTCCATGCGCTTGCCGGCCGCGCCCTCGCCAGCGGCCTTCTTGATCGCCCGATCAATGGGTTCGTTGGCCATGTGCGCGGCCCGAGCCTTCTCAACCGCCAGACGCAGGCGGGGATTCTCGTCCAGGTGCGGCCCGCCCATCTGCACCGCCACGGTGATGAGCTTACCCATCTTGGCGATGACCTTGCCGCGCCTGGCGTCGTTA
>JBBQTJ010000373.1:0-3024 GCA_038213315.1 Planctomycetota bacterium | reverse complement strand
GTGCTGGCCACCCGCAGGTGATCAGCCCAGTCTCAGCCAAACAGTCGCGCCGCCTTGCGCAGGGCCGCGGTCAGGCGGTCGATATCCTCGCGGGTGGAATACGCCCCCAAGCTGGCGCGGGCGGTGGCGCTGACGCCGAAGCGCTGCATCACCGGCTGGGCGCAATGGTGGCCGGCACGGATGGCGATGTTCTCCATGTCCAGCACTGCGGCGATGTCGCTGGGATGGGCACCGGGCAGGGTGAACGACAGCACCGTGGCGCGATCGGCGGCGGTGCCGATGCGGCGCAGGCCAGGCACGGCGGCCAGGCTGGTCTCTGCATAGGTGAACAAGGCCTGCTCAGCTTCGTGCAGACGGTCCAGGCCAAGCTCCATCAGCCAGTCGAGGGCCGCCGCCAATCCGATCGCTTCGGTGATCGGTGGCGTGCCGGCTTCGAAGCGTGCCGGAGGCGGGGCGAAGGTGGTGCAGGCGAATGTGACCTGATCGATCATCTCCCCTCCGCCGCGCCAGGGCGGCATGGATTCGAGCAGGTCAGCGGTGCCGTACAGCACGCCGATGCCGGTGGGCCCGTAGACCTTGTGGCCGCTGAACACCAGCGCATCGCAGCCTAGGGCCTGCACGTCTAAGGGACGGTGCGGTGCGCTCTGCGCGGCATCGACCAGGACCTTCGCCCCGACCGCGTGGGCGGCGCGGGTCAGCTCGGCCGCAGGGTTCACCGTGCCCAGGCTGTTGGCGATGTGCACCAGCCCGACCATCTTCACGCGCTCATCCAAGAGGCGGTGAAAATCCTCAAGGTCCAGGCTGCCGTCATCATGGATCCGCGCCGCGATCAGCTCGGCCCCGGTCAGTTCGCCGATGAGCTGCCAGGGCACGATCCCGGCGTGATGCTCCATGCCGGTGACCAGGATGCGGTCGCCGCGCTTGAGGTGGGCGCGACCCCAGGACCAGGCCAGCAGGTTGATCGCGTCGGTGGTGCCCTGGGTGAAGACGATATTCCGTTCGCTGGGCGCGTTGACGAAACGGGCCACGGTATGGCGGGCCTGCTCGTACATCTGCGTAGAGCCGACGCTGCGCCGGTACAGGCCGCGATGCACTGTACCGTACTCATGACGTAGGAAGCGGTCCATGCGCTCGATCACCGCCCGGGGTTTCTGGGCGGTGGCGGCGCTGTCCAGGTAGGTGAACGGCTTGCCGTCCGCAACGTCGTCCAGACCGGGAAATTGCGCGCGGATGGCGGCGACGTCGAGGGTGCTCATGGTTTTAATCCGGTGATACGCATGAGCACCTCGTTGGCGAAACTCTCGCCCAACAGGGCGCGGGCGGCGGACTCGTCCAGGCCGCGCAAGCGCAGGTACAGCAGTTCTTCCACAGGCAGGCGACCAACGGTGGCGCCGTGCGCCGCTTTCACCTCGTCGGCGCGGATATCCAGTTGCGGGCGGGTGTCGGCCCGAGCGTGCTCGGACAGCAGCAGATTGCGGTTCTGCAGATTGGCGTCGCTGCCGTCGGCGCCGCGCACCATGGTGATCAGGCCATCGCAGCTGATCGCCGAGCGGTCGTTGACGATTGCCTTCAACAGCTGGCGGCTGGTGGTGTGGGGGGCAGCATGCAGGACCCGCGTCAGGCGATGGGCCTGGTGGTCTCCGGCAGTCGCGTCGATGGCGGCTAGGTCGCAGGATGCGCCCGGCGCGGCCAGGGTGACCTCGATACGCGAGCGGCACAAGCGCCCGCCGATGGAATGGGCGGTGTGGCGGAAGGTGGCATCGCGGCCCACGGCGACCTGCCAAGTCACCAAGCGCTGGTCCTGGTCACCGGCATCGGTGTCGACCGCTTCGACGTGGGTGCCAGCGCCCAGGGCGAGGGTGATCCAGCCGCAGGTGCGTGCGGCGGCAGCGTGGTGGTGTTCGACGAACAGGCGCACCCGACAACCCGTGGCCACGTCGAGGTGCAGACGCCAGCCCATGGTGCCGGCACCGGCGATGATCACCGCCAAGTCGACATCGGCGGTGAGGCCCAGGGCCAGTCCGGAGGTGGTGCCGGTCACCGCCCACAAGGTGGCTGGATCGGTGATGGAGGCGACCTCGCAGGCCAGCGCTTGTTCGGCCAGCACCGCGCAGCCCGTCGGCAAGGTGCCGGTCTGACACGTGCCGCCACTGAAGATGATGCCATTAGCCGGTACCTGCGGCGCGGTGCCGGCGGCGACGTCCTGCGCCAGCGGCTTCACGTCGACATAACGCCAGTCTTCCAGCGCCCGGGTCGGCTGCCCCAGGGCCGCGGCGCGCTGCTGCGCGGCGGCGATGAAGGCGACGGGGACGCTCATGTGCGATCGATCCAGTCGTAGCCTTCAAGCTCCACCTGGTGGGCCAGTTCGGGTCCGCCGCTGCGCTGCACCTTGCCGGCGGCCAGCACGTGGACCTGATCGGGGCGTACCAGATCCAAGAGGCGTTGGTAATGGGTGATCAGCACCACCGCGCGATCGGCTCGACGGAAGGCATTGATGCTGCCACCCACCGCCTTCAGGGCATCGATGTCCACGCCGGAATCGGTTTCATCCAGGATCGCCAGGCGCGGTTCGAGCACATGCATCTGCAGCAGTTCGTTGCGCTTCTTCTGGCCGCCGGACATGCCGTGATTCAGCTGCCGGTCGGCGAAATCAGGTGGCACCTGGGCCTCGTCCAGCTTGGTCGCCAGAATCGGCGCAAAGTCCTTCATGCTGACCTCGGCTTGGCCCGTGGCCTTGCGTTTGGCATTATAAGCAAGTCGCAGGAAGTCGCTGTTAAGCACCCCGGGCACGTCCACGGGATACTGCAAGCTGATGAACAGGCCCGCATGGCAACGCGCCTCAGGCGTCAGGCTCAGCAGATCGCTGCCCAGGAAACTGACGCTGCCGCCGGTGACAGTATAGGCCGGATGCCCGCCCAGGGCCTTGGTCAGGGTCGACTTGCCAGAGCCGTTCGGGCCCATGATGGCATGGACCTCGCCCGGCTTGATGTCGAGGGACAGTCCCTTCAGGACCTGGTGGTCGGC
>JBBQTJ010000372.1:0-3034 GCA_038213315.1 Planctomycetota bacterium | reverse complement strand
TGGCTCGGGGCTGAACTGCTTCGCTGCCTCCTGGTTCAAGGATCGCGCCTATCGCCGCCTGGCCGATGACCTGACCTTCAACAACCACCTCCTGCTCTTGATGGCCGCCACTAAGGCGCGCATCGCCTTTGCGCCGATCAGCTGGCGGGAAGAGGACCAGGTCTCGAATGTGCGTCTGTTCCGGCAGGCCTGGCGCACCCTAGGCATCGTCGCGGGCTATGGCATCCGTCGCGCCGCCTACCTCAAGCCGCACCGGGGTCGACGTCCAGCAGACGGATATACGGCCACGGTGGTCCATCAACATGCGGGACCGGGAGTATTGTCATGATGACTGTTCGATGGGCCCTGCCCGCAACCATGACGGTGGCTGCGCTGGTCGTGCTGTGCGCTTGGCATGCGGGATTCTCTCCGCAAACCGCCTTCGTGTGGAGCGCCTCCATTCCGCTTGACGGTGGCTGGCGTGTCTACAATGGTCAGATCCCGCATCAGGATTTTCATAGTCCGGTGGGCTATCTTTATCTAGGTCTGCTGGGCGGATGCATGCGTTGGTTCGGTGTTACCCCCGACGCGCTGACCCACGTCGGCGCCTTGCTCTTCATACCCGCGACGTTGTGGACCTGGATACTAGCCCAGCGACGTTTTACACCGTGGCTGGCCGGGCTGGTGACGCTGCTGTTGCCCGTCCATCTGGTCACCTTGACGATTTTTGGTTCTCAGGGGGCCGATGGACTGTCGTTGGGTGGGCAATACAGCCGGATATCCTGGGGTTTGTTCATGATCGCCGCCCTGGCCATCGTGACCCCACCACGTGCAGGCACCACGGACCGCGCCCGGGTGAGCGAATGTTTTGTCACGGGCATCATCATTGGCATGCTGTTCGGAATCAAGGTCACCTATGTGGCGGGCCTGGCTGGCCTGTTGGGGCTCGCTTGGTGCGGTGGTCTGATGCGTTTACGCTGGAGCCTACCTGCGATATTGGTCGGTGCCGGACTGAGCATTGCTGTGGGGCTGATCGCTACCGGGGCCTCGCTGTCCGGCTATCTGCACGACTTGGCGCTGGCGCAGGCTAGCAATAGCCTGAGCTTTGCCGCCCTGGCCTGGGCCCAAGCGCGGCGCATCGACCCGGTCCTGATCGCCATCGTCCTCGCCCACGGCGTCTTGTCCTGGCCACTGCTGGCGGCCTTGCCACGACCACGCTGGTTGTTCGGCCTGCCCATGCCGGTTGCCGGTGGCTTGGCGGTGCTCATTGGCGGGCACCTTCTGTCATCGCTCAATGGCACTGAAACCACCTGCCCAGTTCACGTCCTGGCAATCCTGGTGATGCAGGCTGGAGTCGAGCAGGCGCGTTGGCAGGGCAAGCTGCCAATCATGACCGGGCTGTCAGGTGCACCGATGGCGCTGTGCACCATCGTGGGATGTGCACTGTGGGGCCAAATGGCCTATCCGATTGCCAAGGCCGCGATGGGTTCTGGCGTAGATCGGCAACCCACCGCCCTGGCCCGCGACAGTGTCGCCACTGGTCCCTGGGCGGGACATGACTGGATGCATTCATCGGCGGCGGTTGCCGATCCACGCGACTATATCGCCTCATTGAATCAGCTTGGGTATACCGTTTTCGCCAACGCTTGGCTCCTGCATCTGCGTAGCGGCCTGCAAGAGCTCACCGCACTGCATGCGACCTCCAGTGATGTGGTGGTCAGTCTGGACGCGATCAACCCATTTCCCTTCGCCGCCGGCCTGAGCAGCCCAAAAAAGGATCATCTCTATTGGCACCTGGGGCGTAATGTCATTGAAGCGACGGCACCGTCCGCGGACGAACTCTTCCGGGATGCCACCATTGTCATGCGACCTGCGATCCCTGCCTTTGAAGACGTGGCCGACCGCAAGTTCGCTCTGTACGGCACATACATCAACGCAAATTTCCGCCGCATAGGCAACACCTCTCCGCTGTGGACCGTGTGGGTACGCCCCGATCGACCATGACCGACTCACGCCTGCACCTTGACCGTTACGACCAATCCTGGTTTTCACGTGGCCGATCGAACCTGGTCGTGGTGCTGTGGGATCTGGTGCAGACCTTCCTGATCCATCCCAGCCCGCATCCGGCCTATGCTTGGCGCCGCTTCTGGTACCGTTTATTTGGCGCGAAGCTGGGGCATAAGGTGCTGATCCGCAAAAGCGTCCGCTGCAATTATCCCTGGAAGGTGGCCATCGGCGATCACAGCATGATCGGCGATGAAGCCTGGCTGTACGCGCTGGAACACATCACCATCGCCGACCATGTGGTGATCAGCCAACAGGCGTATCTATGCACCGGAAGCCATGATATCACCGACCCGACGTTCAATCTCAAGGTCGCGCCAATCACCATCCAGCACGGCGCCTGGGTCGCCTTGGGCGCTCTGATCATGCCCGGGGTGACCATCGGTACAGGTGCAGTGGTGGGCGCTCGCGCCATCCTGACCAAGGATGCTGTGCCCTGGACTGTGTATGTGGGCCAACCTGCCAAGCCGGTGGGTCCGCGCACCCTGCGCGAGCTGCCATGACTATCCTGGTGCACGATTACGGCGGCTACGCCTTCATCACCGAGCTGAGTCGCTGGCTGGCCCGTGAAGGTGCCGTCGTGCACGCCTTCAACGCCAGCGTCCAGACGCCTCAAGGTCAGCTCGAACGCCTGTCTACTGACCCGGTCGGCCTGCGCTTCCTGCCACTGCGGCCGGCCAAACCGGCGGCCAAGGGCCAGTTCATCGCCCGTTTCCGCGCTGATCGCGACTATGCCGCCCAGTTGGCCGCCGAAGTAGCGCGTCTGCGGCCCACGGTGGTGCTGAGCGCCAATGCGCCCAGCACGGTGAATGCTGCCCTGCAACGTGCCGCGCAGCGCGCCGACGCCGTCTTCATCGATTGGATCCAAGACCTTTATGGCGAGGCGGCCCTGCGCCTGCTGAGTCGCAAAATACCTGTGATTGGCCAGGTGATCGGACGCTGGTTCCGGCACCTTGATCATCAGGTCGCGCGCCACGCTGACGGCATCATG
>JBBQTJ010000371.1:0-3040 GCA_038213315.1 Planctomycetota bacterium | reverse complement strand
GCCAAAGTGCACCGCGCCCGCGTCCGGCCGGATGAAGCCCGCCACCGTGCGCAGCAGCGTGGTCTTGCCGCAGCCCGACGCGCCAAGAAGGAAGAACAGTTCGCCCGGCGCCACCGCAAGGTCGATGCCCTCCAGCACCAGCGGCCCGCTCTCGTACCGCTTGCAGACACCGTTGATGGTCACGGGGATGGGCATGCGGCACACGCTACATGCGACCGGGCGGAGTCGACGGCGGGCTTGGACACTGCGCCGGACGGGGGCGCGGTCATTTTCCTGACGGCGTTGCCTCCAGGGTGATGGCCCTCAGATGCGTGCGGCGCGTGACCGGCTTCATCGTCGGGTCCGATTCATAGGTGCCCGTCAGTACCCGGGACGTGGTGACGGGGAAGATCATATTGGCGAAGCCATCACCGCGGAAAAGATCCGTGTGGTACCGCTCGCCGGCAGCATCAACCAGCATCACATCGTGATGGCTGCGGGACTCGACGAATTGCTTGCTGGCCCGCCGGTCCTCCTGGTACTGAGAAAAAATACATAGCGCTACCTGGGCCTGGGCACCCAGGCCGGGATAGAGGTTTGCCTCGGAGTAATCCTTCACGTCCGACTTCTCAGCAATCGGCACTTTAAGCGGAGGCAGCCGCTCAATCCCCTCCATCAGGTTCCACCGCCCCTTGCCGTCGGCCCGACAATACCAGACCTCGGAAAAGCTCTTACTTTTGTCCAGCTCAAACTTGTCGGCCACCGTAACGAAGAGGCAGGAGCCATGGTCGAGGAGGGTGAAGTCAACGGCAGCTTCGGCAATTCGATGGAGCTGCCGCCCACGCGTCAGATCCACGATCCAGAGCGGCGAAGCCAGCACGTACGACATATCTTTGGGTTGCAGGTAGAAGGCCAGAGCCTGATCGTTGCCAACTGCCGTTCTCAAATAGCTGTCGTCGCTGCCAGGAATGGTGAGCGAAATCGAGGTTCCGTGCCATGTCAGGCCGGTGAGAAAATCATGTTCGGGCAGGCCTGCGCGCCGACGATACATCGGCAAGAGGACGTCGGCGATGTCGTTGGTGGCTTCGATGCCATCAACCTGCGTAAAATCTGGAATCTCAGCTAGAGGCTCGCAGGTCCGCGTATCGAGTGGTACCTGCAGGTAAGGCAACGGCCCAGCGCTAGTTGCGCTTGGGACTGAAAACACCGCCGTCTCCAGGTCGGCAGAGAACCAGCAAGGATTCCAGCCGATGGGAATGGCTCGCGTCCGGCCGGTGGCGAGGTCCAGCCAAAAGTAGATTGGCCAGTTATGGGGGAGCACCCAGGAGTCGATCTCGGGACCACCAATCGTGATCAGGGCGGTACCAGCGAGGGGCGAGACGAGCACGGGCCCGAGCCAAGGAAAGTGGTGGTCGGTATACGGCAATGGCGGGATCCCGAACTCGGCCACCAAGCCGCTGCGCACATCGACTGCGAATGGCGTGCGCAGCTCCGAATACAGGAACACCCAGCGTCGCTCGCCCGCGTCCACGCAGGCGATGACCTTCGTGCCGGCCAGGTCGGGCCGGCTGGCGATCGCCTGGGGTGTACCGGCCGTGGCCGACAGCGCGTACAGGTCCGTACCATCGCGTAGCAGCAGCGTGGCCTGCTCGCGCATGACGAAGACGTCGTCCCAGGTGCCCAGGTCCTCGCGTCCCATCACCCGGGCTTCGCGGAGTGGCGGCGCGGCTTCGATCGCCGCAGGCGTGGCACTTACTGGCGGTTCCGCAGCGGCGGCGACCAGGCTGAGACAGAGCAAGAGGGCGGCGAGGGAATGCGGCATAGTCACCCACGCAAGAGGACGGACGAACTCCGTTGAGCTTGCGTGGCGCGCCGCGGTCGGCAACGCTCCGTCGTAGACGTCCTGGCTCAGATGCTCGGCGGTACGTCGGGGTCGGCCTGATAGGCCTTCGTGCCGCGCAGCAGCCGCTGATACTCCAGGTCTACTGGCCGCATAGCCTGGGTGGCGCGCAGGCGGTCGAGGGCCTCAAGGAGGGGCGACGACAGTGGGGTGGGCTCACTGGCGACGGTGCTGGGCGGGGGCTGAAGGGGGACGAAGGCCGGCTTGTCCTCGTTCTTGTCCTGTTTTTTCCGCGCAAAGCGCCCGGTTCCCGCTTCCTGGTCCGGACGATCCCCGACTGGATTCACCCGATTGGGGGCCAGCGGCGACTCGAAGAGGGGTACGTTGGGGACGCCGTCCATGCCAGTAGTATCGGATGGAACGGCGGCCACTGAAGCGGCATGTTGCAACTGATGCACATGCAGAGGTGTCGACGCCCCCGGAACCAACCGCTACAGTGCGCTGGTGCCAGCCCAGAGGTCATCTCCTTTTTTAATCCTGTTCGGATTGCTGTTTGGCAGTTTTGGCATGCTCTTCGTCGTCACCTTCAGCCTGTGGCCGGCTTGGCAGGTATGGGAGGCCCGTTCCTGGGTGGCGGTGCGGGCGACGATGATCTCCAGCGCGGTGGAGGAGCGCTCTGGTAGCGAAAACAGCACCTACCGGATCGTGGTGCGGTACTCGTACCGCGTGGCGGATGCGCCTGGCGTGGAGGTGGGCGACGGTCCGGTGCGCGAGAGCGACCGCTACAGTTTCGTCGGATTCAGCTCGTCGGGGCGCAGCAGCAAGCAGGCTGTCGTCGACACCTTGCCGTCGGGCGCCGTAGTCACGGCTTGGATTGATCCGCAACACCCGGACCAGGCCGTGCTGGAACGTAGTCTGACTTATGACGTGATCCTTGCTGGGCTTTTCACCAGCATTTTCCCCATCATCGGCTACGGCTTGGCATTGGGCGGGCTGCTGGGGTTGGGTGCCGCGTCGCCGGCCGGCCTGCGCCTGGGCCCGGCGCCGGTGCGCTGGCGCCAGGTGGTGCGGTGGATCGTAGCGGCACTCGTGATCAGCACGTGGCTGGCCGCTGCGACGGCGGCGTTGGCGTGGGCGGCGGAGGGTGGCTTCGCCCTGGTCATGGTGCTGCTCATCGCCGCCGCACTGGCCTGCGTGCCTATCGCCCTGTGGCTGGCGGTC
>JBBQTJ010000370.1:0-3058 GCA_038213315.1 Planctomycetota bacterium | reverse complement strand
CCGCACAGCAGCGGGCCATCGTCGAATCCGCCAGCAAGTCGGCCGTGAGCGGGGTCAAGAAGCCGACCACGACCACCAAGAAGCCGACCACGACCACCACCAAGAAGCCGGCGCGCTGATCACCATGGACTTCAGCAAACTTGCCCAGGCCATGGGCCCATTTCAGCAGGCCATGCAACAGCAGGCCGCCGAACGCGCCAAGACCGTGTTGGAAGGCAAATCTGGTGGCGGGGCCGTCACCGTGCGCCTGCGTGGCGACCTTCAACTTGAGAGCCTGACCATCGCCCCGGCCGCCGCCCAAGCCGCCGGCGGCGACGTCAGCATGCTTGAGGACCTGGTCCAAGCCGCCATCAACGACGTGCTGCGCCAGTACCGCACCAAGTTTGGCGCCACCCCGGATGAGCAGCTGCAGAAACTGGCCGGCGGCGGCAACCTGGGGGCGCTGATTGGACCGTTGATGGGGGCGTTGGGGAAGTGAGGGCCGGACGCCGTCGCGGGGTCACACAATCGACAACCGTCGCATGGTCGCGGAGTCGCGGGGTCGCGACGTCGACAGCCATCGCCCGTCCAAGTCTGCGAAGTGGGCTGCGATCCGACCCCACGACCCCGCTACCCCGCGACCCCGCGACGCTGTCACCATGACCCCGCGACCCCGCGACCCCGCGACGATTGTGTTGTGCTCCACCGCCCCCCGCTTGCTTCGCAATACCCTGCTGGTGATTGCGGCGTTGGTGGTGAATCCGCTGCTCTGGTGGCTGTGTTTGGGCGGCGACGCGCGCACCAATGCAGGTTCCCTCGCGGTCCTGGCGCCTTTCCTGGTGGTGGGGGCGGTGCTGGCGGCCGTAGCGGTGCAGCAGGCCCTGCGCGTGGCGCTCGGTCCGCGGCTGCGCATCGATGCTTCGGAATCACCAATCACTGACAGCACCCTGACCCTGGCCTGGACGGTGCTGCAGGGCCGCGTGGATCAGCTCGACCTGAGCCTGGAATTATTGGAATCCGTCGGTCCGCCTGACCACGACAATCATCGCGGCGTGTGGCGGCAGGCGTGGTCGGCTGCGCCGACTGGCGGCGAGCTGACCATCGCGCTTCCGGCGGAGCTGCCGCCCAGCCTGTCCTGCCAGGACCTGCGCCTGGAATGGTGGCTGACCGCCACCGGCGTGGGCCGGATGCGCCTGGACGAACGCTGGGCCATCCCCATGGGTTCGGCCACGCAGCTGCCCACGGTCAACACCGCGCAGCTCGACCTGCGCCCCGCTGGCGACGCCCTGGTGGGCAGCGCCCAAGCCGGCGAGGTGCCCCGGGAAGTGCGCCTGCACTGGCACGGCAGCGGCGGTGGCGAAGGCCGCGATGTGATCGTCGCGCGCTGCCCGGTGCCGGTGGGAAGCGGCATGGTGCCGGTGCAGCTGGACGCTCCGCCCGGCATCCGCCCATGGATTGGTGAACTCTTTTCCCTGGAGCTGGTCGTCGAGCTGGTCGATGTCTGAGTCCGCCGAGCCGGCCACCGCCAGCCCCCTCGCCAATGCCGTCATCGTCCTGGTCCGCACCCAGGGCCCGATCAATCTTGGTATGGTGGCGCGCCTGTGCGGAAATCTTGGCGTCGGTCAGCTGCGCCTGGTGACCCCGGAATGCGCCATCGATTGTGAGGAGGCGCGGAAATTCTCGACCCACGGGCGCGACCTGCTGCTGGGTGCACCGGTCTTCACCACCCTGGAGGACGCCACCGCCGATTGTCAGTTGGTGATCGGCTCGTCGTCCCGCTTTCGCGATGGCGATCTGGGCTCGGGCCTGCGCCCCCACGAGGTGCCGGCCAGGGTCGCCGCGCGCGGCGCCAGCCGCTATGCGCTGGTCTTCGGCAACGAGGCCGATGGCCTGAATGAAGCCGAATTGCGCGCCTGCCAAGCCTGGATCCGTCTCGACCACTGGGGCGATCACGACAGCTACAACCTCGCCAATGCCGTCGGTATTGCCGCCTATGGCGTCGCCAGCGCTGCCGCCAACGCGCCGCCCGTCAGCCCCGACGCCGCGGCCGACCGCGTGCAGATCGAAGCCCTCTACCGTTACTGGCTGGGCACCCTCGACCGCTTCCAATACTTCCGCCGCACCGACGCCGAACGCTTCGCCCCCTTGCTCCGGCGCTTCATCGGACGGCAGCATCTGACGCCCCATGATGTGCAATTGCTGTGGGGGATGTTTACGCAATTTCATGTGCATGCGTTTGGGGATAAGGGGAGGTAGGAAGAAATGCTCGAATGCTTGAATGCTTGACTGCTTGACTCCGGACCTTGGGGGTATGCCCACTGTTGCTCTGGGGCTACATCTGCGTCACCATTTACCTAATGCCTGTTCAGCCTACGCCGATGACGCTGCTTGCCTTGGCTGGCGCTGGGGTTTCGGTGGCGGGGTTGGCGGGGTGCGGGGTGCCGGTGTGGGGGGCGGCGTTGACCTGCGTGGCGCTGACTGGGTTGGCTTGGCCGAGCCATGGGCTGCGGGCGGGCGTGGTGCTTGCGCCGGCGGTAGCGTTGGTGCTGCCGGGGGGCGCGGCCTTGGCCGCGGCGCTGGGCTTGGGTGCGGCGGCCTTGGGCGTGGCGGCGCTCATGCCGGCGAAAGCAACGCCAGGCCACGACTCGTCGCGCGCTGATCGCGACCGGCTTGAACGTATCAACCGCCGCTACCCGCTGCTGATGGAAGCCTGCCTGGAGCTGTCTTCGGCGCGGCAGTTTGACCATCTTGCCTCCCTCTTGGCGGAACAGGCCACCGAAGTGGTGCCCGAGGCCCTGGCGGTGCGGGTCTTCCTGGGCACTGCTTCAGAGATCCGCTGCTGCGCCTCGCGTGATGCCCAGGGGGCGACCTGCGCGCTGCCGCCCGGCCCCGAGCACGCCTACGTGGCTGGCGAAGCCCGCGAGCTGGTGCTGCGCAAGCCCGGCGGCACCTGCGTGCTGGTGCCCTTGCGCGCCGACCGGCGCAGTCAGCAAGGCCAGCACGCCACCCTGCGCGGCGTGCTGGCGGTGGACTTGCCACCGGGCGGCGCCGGCGAACGCGAAACCATCGACCTGCTCGC
>JBBQTJ010000369.1:0-3075 GCA_038213315.1 Planctomycetota bacterium | reverse complement strand
GACCATACGCGATCTGACTCCGGCTGTCAAAGGTGGAGTCGGACAAGTGCGGTCGGGTGGTCAGCAGGTGCCCCAGAGACACCCCCCTCCACCCCACGAAACTACAGTGATTTCAGCAGATCACGCACTTTTGCCTGTTGGGCTTCATCCCCACGGGCCAAGAGGTCTTCCAGGGTATGGCGGGCCTCTTCGGCCGCCTTGGCCTTAATTTGGGCCTGGGCCAGCAGGAAACGGCAGCGCAAGGCAATGGGGGTATCATTACGCCAAGCGGGTCCGGTCAGCATGGCGATGATCTCGGCCCAGGCGTCGGCGTCAGCCAGGCGAAGGGCGGCCCGATACGCACATTCCGCCTGCCACGGGTGATCGTCAGGCAGCGCGCGGGCAGCCCGGGCCCAGGCATCGCCCACGGGACTGCCCGCCCGTTCACGACGGCGGGCTTCATCGGCCCAGGCCGTGCCGGTGGCGGGGCCAGGTACATCCAAGGCCAACAGCGCGGTGGCGGCCGCGGCGCGCCCCGCGGCATCGGGGTCCAGGCGGCGCTGCCAATCCCAGGCTTGGACCGGGGGCAACGCGCCAGGCACCAGGGCTGGGGCCAGGGCCTGCCAGGCGCGGATCGGGTCGGTGTCGGCCAAAACTGCGGCCAGGGCCACCGCCGCCAGGGGCTGGCGGGCGGCGGGACGAGCCAGGGCGGCGACGGGATCCACCCCCGGCAGCCGGACCAACAGCGCCAAGGCCGTGCCGTCCTCATGGGCTGGTCCATCCAATAGCGCACGGGCCTGCTCGACCTGACCGAGGTCGGCCAAGGCCTGGGCCCGGGCCACCAGCTGCGCCACCGGGATCGAGCCGCCACGGGCGGCGGCCTGCAAGGCGGCGTCCCGCGCGCTGATCACCTGCGGCGCCGCCCGCTCGCTTTCTGGCAGGGCATCCAGGGCCGCCAGTCCTGCGCGCGGATCAAGGGCGGCCAGGGCCAGGGCGCGCCAGCGGGCCAGTTCTGGCGGCGCTTGCGGCTCGGCCTGAGCACGGCTGGCCACCACCAGGGCCTCGCCGGGGCGATCCGCCAGCAGCAGCGCGCACAAAGCACCGGCCGCGGCACCGCGCTGGGCCGGGGTAGCCTGGGGCAATTGCCGGACCGTGATCAAGATCTCACGCACGGCCAGCGAGGCGTCCGCAGGCAGCTCCGCGGCCAGGGCCAAGCCAGCCGCGGGGCGGTGGGGCGAGCGCGGCCAGCCGTCCCAGACGGCCTGCAAGGCCTGGCGAGCGTTGGCCCGGTCCCCGCTGTCCCGGGCGGTGGCGGCATACACCAGCAGCAACCGATCGCGCTGGGGCAGGGGCGTGCAGTCCAGCACCTGACGCAGCATCAGCAGCAAGGCCGGCGCGTCGACGTGTTGAGCCAGCGCAGCATCCACCAGCACCGTACCCGCGGCCCCGCGCTGGGCCGCCGGCCAGCGGTCGAGCTGCGTGACGGGGCCGATCACGGCCGCAGCGGTGGCGGCCGCTCCGGCGGCGAGCCTGGTCTGGGCAAGCAGCAGGCGCGCCAGCCCGGGCTGGGCCGTGGCAGGATTGCCATCGAGCAGCGCCAAGGCCTCAGGCAGGCGGCGGCCGGCGAGGGCTTCAGCGGCTGCGGCAACCAAGGGATCATCTTGAGCTGGAAGCAGGGCACTGATGAGCAGCACCAGCGCTGCCGGACCAGCACGCCGGGCGCACGTCACACCTGCGCTCCCAACTTGGTCAGCGCGCGGTCGAGCAGGACGCGCACCTGCTCTTCGCTGACGCGCATGATGCGGGCCACACCGGCCAGATCCTGACGGCCACGCCAGCGCTGCTCGATGGCCATGCGCTCCTGGTCATCCAGGGTGGCAATGGCCGCATCCAGGCGACGCAGGTCGTCGGCGAGGCTGGCCTCGGCGGGCAGCCGCGCGGGCGGCAAGCCTACATCGAGCTGGTCATCGGGGTGCTCTTGCCGCCAGCGCTTGGCCAGACCGGCCCCCTGGCGGCGGAACCAGGCCCCCACCTCTTCGCCAGGTGCCAGGCTACCCAGGGTCAACCAGCCGTTGACCACCACGTCGCCCACCAGTTTGTCGATCACCTCGACCCGGCGCAGTCGAGCGCCCAGATACGCCGCCAGCGGCGCCGCATGACGACGGACCAACTCGCCCCAGGCCTCACGGTCGCCCCCTTTCGCCGCAATCACCAGCACGTCATCAGCATCGACCATGGTGCGAATCTACAGGCACCCTCCGGTTTGCTACCCTCTGTCAGTTTCGAGTTTCGAGTGTCGAGTTTTGAGGTTGGACACCGTTGCCCCCAGTGATTCGGCGCATCTTGGGAGTGCCAAGTTGCACGCAGCCCGGGAGCGCCGAGTTGCACTCGGCCCGTGGCAATGCTGTTGAGCGACGTGCCAACCTCCAAGCCCCCGGCCGAGTACAACTCGGCGCTCCCAGGAACAGCCGAGCGATAGCGAGAGATGCTGCCCAACCTCGAAACTCGAAACTCGAAACTCAGACAGGCAATCCATCGTCCGCCGCCGTGGCGGCGATCTCGCCGGCGTCATGGTGCGCACCGTGGTTCATGCCCGGGCAGTCCAGAGCGGCATCGGCCCAATGCTCGGCGCTGACCAGATTGGAGCGCCAGAACGGCCAGGTGCGGCACTGCAAGGGACGCAGGTCATAGACCGTGCAACCCTTCTTGCGGTCCCAGAACACGCAATCGCCGCTGCGCGCCTCGGTCAGCGAGGTCTCCCGCACGCCATCGCGGTGGACCGTGCGGGTGTACTTGCGGCGGAAGGCCGCCTCGTCCAGGCCAAAGCGTTCGGCCAAGGCCAAAACCTCGGCGTCTGAGACCCAGGTGAAGCCTGCCTCGCCCGTACAACATTTTCCGCACTGGGTGCAGGTGAACTGCAGACCCTCGGCAAACCAAGGGGCGCCCGCCATCAGTTCAGCGCCAAGGGGCCGGCGCCGGCGGCGGCGTTGGTCACGTAGACAGCGGGCGTCATGGCCGGGAAGGCGGCGCGATACTGGGCCGTGAGGTCGCGCACGAAGGCGTCGACCTGGGCGTCCTGCACCAGGCTGACAGTGC